>JBIKSW010000047.1:0-6022 GCA_044348415.1 Candidatus Nanopelagicales bacterium | reverse complement strand
GATGCTCATCGTGGCCGAGTATTTTCGATTTTCGACATGATGATAAACGTCGCCATCGTCCTTGGAATCACGACTTACGCTCTCATAGATGGAATTAGAGATGACGTTAATGTCGGAACTGCTTACTCAATGGTCTTGCTAAGTTGCAGCACTGGCTTGGCATTGTTTTTGCTTCGCAAATATCGAGCAAACAACTAGTCGCTTTTAGTCTGCGAATTCCACCAAGTATTAAGTCGTTCGATGGCTTGCTCTCGAGTTAAAGGGCCCTCATCCAAGCGAACGTTTAGCAAGTAGTTGTAAGCCTTTCCGATCATCGGACCTGACGGCACATTCAAGATAGTCATGATGTCATTGCCATCAAGATCGGGTCTAATTGAATTCAATTCTTCTTGCTGAGCCAGTGTTGAAATTCGATCTTCAAGGTCGTCATAAGTTGCCGCCAAAATTGCAGCACGACGCGGATTTCTTGTTGTGCAATCAGCTCGAGTCAACTTATGAAGTCGAACTAGTTCCTCGCCAGCATCCCTCACGTACCTTCGCACTGCTGAGTCAGTCCATTGACCTTGGCCATATCCGTGAAAGCGCAAGTGGAGTTCCGTTAGTTTGCAAACTGAATCAATCACATCACCTGGATAACGCATGGCAGTTAAGCGCTTGCGGGCAATCTTCGCGCCAACAACTTCATGGTGGTGAAAACTCACTCCACCGCCTGATTCAAATCGACGAGTTTTTGGTTTGCCAATGTCGTGTAGAAGTGCGGCTAACCGAAGTATCAGATCAGGTTCGCAATTAGGCGCGTGAGATTTTTCCAAATCAATCGCCTGTTGCAGAACAATCAAACTGTGTTCATAAACATCTTTGTGTTTATGGTGCTCATCAATTTCAAGTTGCAGCGCTGGTAATTCGGGAATCACGTGTTCAGCAAGTTTTGTACCTTCAAGGATTTCTAAGCCAAGAGTTGGATTAGCTCCCATGATCAACTTACTGAATTCGTCTCTGACTCTTTCGGCTGAAACAATCTTGATTCGATCTGACATTTCAGTAGCAGCTAACAAAACGTCAACGACTGGAGTGAAGCCCAGTTGGCTAGCAAATCGTGCAGCACGCATCATGCGTAACGGATCATCAGAAAAAGAAAGTTCTGGCTCTCGTGGTGTCCGAATGACTCGCTTACTTAAGTCTTCAACGCCGCCAAACGGATCCACAAAAACTAGTTCCGGCAATCTAACTGCCATTGCGTTTATTGTGAAATCTCGACGAATCAAGTCATCATCAAGTGAATTACCAAAAGTTACTTCAGGTTTACGACTTTCATCATTGTAAATTTCTGAACGGTAAGTAGTTATCTCAACTTGGAAATCCTTGCGGCGTGCACCAACTGTGCCAAACGCAATTCCGATATCCCAAACTGTGTCAGCCCACGGAGTAACCAAGTTCAGAATTTGATCGGGTAAAGCGTTTGTTGTGAAATCTAAGTCATTGATTTCACGATCAAGAATCAAATCGCGCACCGGACCGCCAACGATGGCAAACTCAAATCCCGCTGATTCAAAGAGTCGGGCTAGTTCCATCACGTCAGGCATCTGACTCAAAGCAGAAGTAACTGCTCCAGTTGCGATTGCCTGCGGCGATGAGTTGTTCATAACTTGACCTAGCCTAGATGTAATTACGAAAAGTCCAATACTTGTAGGTATTCTTAGTTAGTGAGCCAGCGACAAGTATTCAAATACTCGCCAAAAATCAGGCAGGTTCGACTTGGTTACTCTCGCACCATTTCTGTGCTGGCAGCGGCAGCACTAGGGCTTGGACTTCTGACTCTGCCATTCACTGCTGCCCAGGCTGCCGAAGGTAAATCGGTAAACATAACAGGTTTAGATATTTCGACTATCGCGGGTTCCGGCGGGACGTTAAGCAACAATCACGTTGTTTCTTTAAAGGGAACTTTTACAAATACGTCTAGCCAAGCAATTTCTAAACTTGAATTGAACTTAGTTTCAACTTCTGCAATTGGATCTCGGGGAGAACTGGCGGAGCTAATTGCTGATCCGACTAGTGCCAACGATTTAAAGCCTTCTGATGTTTCTGCGGTCTTACGAAACATCGCGCCCGGTGACACTAAGAATTGGCAGATTACATTTCGTGGTGAAGAAGTTTTAGGAGCAGATGCGTCAGGTGTTTTTGGCTTAGGAGTTCAACCAGATCTTCCAGTGGTGGGTGAGGCAACTGTTATAACTACACCATGGTTTTTTAATTCAGAAATCAAGCCAACAAATGTGGCGCTAGTTATCCCATTAACAACTTTGAATACTCACTTAGCAAACGATGAAGTTACTGATCGAAAGAAAGATTTAGCCGAAGCTAAGCGGCTAACAAACTTGATTTCCAATCAGGATCCATCAAAAGTTTCTTGGCTACAAGATTCAGCTTTGCTTCTATGGCTTGATCAACTTGAACTCGATTCTGATTCTGATTCTCCTGCGAAGTTGCGAAGTGCTCTTTCTGGTTTAGCGCCAACAACTGCGATGTTGCCTTTCGGACATACGGACTTAACTGCACTGGTTAGAGCAAACCAGCAAGATGATTTATCGGATGCGATCAACCTAACTCGCCAGCTCTCTGGAGATCGTCGAATCTTTTATGCACCATCCAAAGGAATTGCAGATCGACAAACCGTTTCATTGCTAAGTCAACAAGGAATTAGCTCAATCGTTTCTAATGACTTCCTGCGCGGTAACGAACGAGAGACCACAGCTGCAGTATCTATTTCAGCTTCAAATCCAGTTTTGGTACATGACTTGGGAGCGTCTAGTTGCTTAACTTCTGCTGATGTCGATGACGCCAGTTTCTTTGCCGCAATAACTTGTATCAAAAGTGAGATTGGCATGATGACTGCTGAGTCACCACAAAATTCTCGGACTGTACTTGTGCTGACGCCAACTAAGTGGAAAATTTCTAATGAGCGGCTTTCTGCTTTAGTTTCTGTACTTAGCGATCACAACTGGATGCAATTGACGACATTGGATCTGGTTGCTGCAGCTGCGCCGACAGATAACTACGTTGCGTCGCAATCGGCCGATCCTCGTGACTTTAGTCGCGGACTACTTCGACAAGCACAAAATTTGAAAGTAAGCACGGAAAGTGTGTCCGCACTTTACGATGATCAAGAGTTGGCAGCCGGGTTTACTGCTGCCCGCACCTTGGGTTACTCCGATCTTTGGTCAAGCAATGCGCGAGCCACCGAATACTTGACTGAAAACATTGCCCTGCTTAACGAATACTTAAATGCAGTGAGTATTCAAGCTTCTGGCAGGATCACAACTCCCGAAGTGAATTCAGAGATTCCAATCACGATCGTGAACGAAAGTGATCGATCCGTTTCAGTGAGTATCGATCTAACCAGTGCTGCCACATCTCGGTTTTCCGCTGAACCCACCGGCATCATCCAAGTAGATAGCGGCCAGCGAATAACGGTTCCGGTAGAAATTTCGTTGGTGGGTGCTGGCGTAGTTGATGTACAAGCGCAGTTGATCGCACCAAATGGCGAGCGTTTTGGCGAAGTAGAAAACATCCAAATCTCTTCAGCTGCTTACAGTCAATTCGCCCGTACTCTGGTGTGGGGAGCCTTTGGACTATTGGTTCTGCTGGCTCTAAGTAATTTTGTAAAACGAAGAAGAGAAAAACGTTCATTAGAAACTTCGGCACGCTAGTTCACGAACAGGTGGTTTGAGAAAACAGTGTCATCATTTATCGGACAAACATCTGGGATGGCTGCTGGCACACTCGCTAGCCGAATCACTGGTGTTTTTCGAGACATTGCCTTAGTGGCTGCCATCGGTACTGGAATTTTCTCAGATACGTATTCGGTTGCAAACAGCATTCCAAACATTATTTACATTTTGATTGCTGGGGGCGCAATCAATGCGGTATTTATTCCTGCACTTGTTCGCCACATGGAAGACGATGAAGATCAAGGAAAGCAATTCACTGATCAGCTACTAACGCTTGTTGGTCTTGTCCTTCTTGCGATCGTCATACTTACAGTCTTGATCGCAGGATTGATCGTTCACTTATATGCAACGCGGCTATGGACTCCAGAGGAATTTGATGTAGCAACGATGTTTGCACGCTGGTGTCTGCCACAGATTTTCTTTTACGGAATTTACACACTTGCGTCGCAGATTTTAAACTCACGCAATTCATTTTCGCTACCAATGTATGCACCAATTGTTAATAACGTAATTGTGATCGCAACTGCTGCGATTTTCATTTCACTGATGTCTGCAGTTCCAACTGCTAGCTCGGTGACTACTTCGCAAATTAACTTGCTTGGATTTGGAACAACGCTAGGTGTAATGGCACAGGCTTTGATTTTGATTCCAGCGCTTCGTAAAGCTGGATATAGTTTCCGGCCAAACTTTAAATTTAGAAATGTTGGTAATGGCAAAGTTGGCAATCTGGCAAAGTGGACGATTGGCTTTGTCTTAGTCAACCAAATTACATTCTTAATGGTTTCAAACCTGACCACGCTGGCTAACGTATTGGTAGCTGGAGATCCAAGTGCAACTGCAGTTGGCTTTACTTCATATCAAAAGGGGCAACTCATGATGATGTTGCCACATTCAATCATTACGGTTTCGGTAATAACTGCACTTCTACCTAGGTTGAGTAGACAAGCACATGACAAAGATTTGGGTGCATTTGGTGGTGAGCTCTCTGCTTCGCTGCGCTTGGTGACCGCGCTAATAGTTCCAAGCGCTGTCTTTTTGTTAGCTGCCGGTCCCTGGATCGGTTCCTTGTTATATGGATACGGCGCATCGTCGGCAGCACAAGGTGCGGCCTTAGGTGCTGTTGCATCCATGTTTGCAATCGGACTGCCTGCGTTTTCCTTGTTTTACGTTTTGCTCCGTAGTTACTACGCACAGGAAAACACCAAGACTCCGTTCATGATTAATCTGGGCTTCAATGCCCTCCACATAATCATTGGATTCACGCTGTTTAGCCTTTTGCCAGAAGGGTTACAGGTTGCCGGCTTGGCTCTTGGTTACTCAGTTTCTTACGTAATCACCTGCGCGATAACTTGGCACCGAGTTGGAAAACGAGTGCCTGAGATTAGAAACAATGGTCACCTCAGGCTGATGGTTCGAGTGGTTGCTGCCAGCATGGTCTCAGCCTTAGTTGCTTACATGTTGGTTCGCTTAACAATTACAAATGAGACGGGGCTATCCGCGCTTCGACTTGGATTAGCAATCGGAATTTTTGCTGGGGCATTCTCGCTGCTCTATCTTGGGCTAGCGAAACTCTTACGCATATCTGAAGTCTCAGCAGTCCTGGCGTTAGTGCGTCGCAAATAAACAACTAAACTGCAGGTATGAGTGGCTCAACCGACCGAATCTTTGCTGGTCGCTACGCACTCGATGTTCAAATTTCAAGTTCTCTAAGTTCACCAATTTGGCGCGCGATGGATCAGTCGTTGAAACGCTGGGTGACTTTGATTCTTTTACCTACATCGGATCTTCGCAGCGTTAAGTTACTTCAGGAATGTCAGGTTGCTGCGGCAAATGATCGTCGCGATGTGGTTTCAATTCTTGATCTGATTCCAGATGGCCAGATTCGAAGCGGCGAATCTACGGATTCGCAAGAGCGGTATGTAGGAATTGTTACTGAGTGGCTTGATGGTGAAACTTTAGATCGGTTAATTATTAGGCGAGGCGAGGTCTTGCCAGTTGAGCAAGCGCTCATTCAGCTTGGGGTTATTGCAAATACATTGATGCATGCACATTCAATGAATGTTTATCATCGTCGGCTTCGCCCCCACAACGTAATTTTTTCGCAAGGCCAAGAAGTTCGGCTTACAGGTTTTGGTGTTGATTCAGCTTTGTTGGGTCCAGATTCAACTGATGGTGTATCTCAAGACATTAAGGGCGTTGGGCAATTACTGTTCGCAATGATTACCGGGATGTGGCCACTCGGAACTGTTGATTCACTTCCCGCAGCCCTAGGTGATGGCGGCACTGGTTTGGTG
>JBIKSW010000046.1:0-6035 GCA_044348415.1 Candidatus Nanopelagicales bacterium | reverse complement strand
AGACACCGCTTGGGATCGCATCCTGGTTCTTGGTTTCAAGAAATGACAAGATGCCTTACCGACTAAAACTTCGTCCAGCTAGTTTGCATACAGTTTTGGCATTATCAAATGTGTTGCCAGGAACAAACAAAAAAGATTTCGATGCAGTTGTGGCAAGTATGCCGTTTATTGCTGGAGATGCTGACCGTTAGTCTTTGCGCTTCAAAGCCAATTCAGCCAAGTCAGCAAGACGTACCATCAAGGTTTCAATCAACTTTTGCGATGAATCAAGTCGATCGCGCAGATCTTTAATCTCATCGCGCATGATTACGAGTTCAAGAGAGTGTGTCTGTTCAGCAGCTTCATCAATAATGATCGTTGGTGACGCCTGTTGCGTTGATTGAGTAAATACTCTTGGCTCTTCCCGAGTCTCTGTCTTTACTGATTCAAATCTAGGTGACTCTTGCTGTGGCTGCGCTTGCGTGAATACTTGTGCAGGGGCGACCGGCTGTTCCACAACTGCATCAGTTTCAAACATTGAGTCAAATGAATTTTGCTCTTCGATTACTTCGGCAACTGGAGTAACGACCGGTGGAACTGCGGTTTGTGCGACAGGAACAAATGGTGGTGCTTCCTGAACTGAAACTTCAACTGGCGCAAAAATTGGATGATCGAAACTTTGTGAAACTCGATTAATGTTTGTTTGCAAACTCGCTCGCATTTGCGCGATTCGACGACGGGCTTCTTCTAACGCTTCGGCAGGTGAGACTACGAAGTCTGGATCAGGCACAATCTCAGTTGGGAAACTATATGGTCGAACTTCTACAACTGGTTCGCGCACGGCTTCGACGCTATCTGAAAACAAATCTTTTGGCGAAATGAATTCAGTGTCATCTGTGTCAACTATTTCAATCGGTGACCAAGAATTCATGTCGACATTTTGGACTTTTTGGGAAATACCGGACGCAAGTTTTTCTTCTCGCGCTTTAGCTTCTTCCAAACTTTCACCAGACTTAATCAGGGGTACCCAACCGGTGTATTCGCCACGAATAATTTCATCTGCATCAGGTGGCAGTGGTGGCCTGCGACGAATAATTGTGTCTTCATCAATTGGCATGAACTGCTCAATAGGTGGAGCCAAAGTTGGCTCATCAACATCACTTAAATCCCAAACCGGAGCGGTTAACGGATCCCATTTTTCGGAGCGCGCGTCATTAACTGAGTCATCAGTAGACATTTATTCGCCTCCTAGGGAAGATGTGGAGAACCCAAGCCTATGGGCATTTTGTGCACATGTGAAACTGTGAATCCGTGTAATGCTTGGAAGCATGGGGTTTCTGGCTAATTCGGCTCTTGCTATCGGGGCTACCGGAGTGGGAAGCCTGGCTTATGGCCTAGTTGAAGCCCAAGCCTTCAAAGTTCGTGAACTGGATCTTGAGTTACTTCCAGCTGGCAGCGAGTCCATTCGAGTACTTCACATATCCGATCTGCACATCACGCCAGCCCAAACTCGAAAAATCAATTGGGTTAAATCCTTAGTAAAACTCGAGCCTGACTTTGTTGTTGGCACTGGAGATTTCTTAGCGCACCAACTTGCCGTTCCAGCAGTTGTTGAGGCAATGAACGAGTTGATGGATCTACCTGGCGCTTTTGTTTTGGGCAGCAACGATTACTTTGCTCCCACAATCAAAAATCCGTTTATGTATTTCAATAAGAATCGAGAGATTCGCGCTGAAGGTAAAGCATTACCAACTTCTGACCTAGTTGAAGAACTAAGCGATGCTGGCTGGCTCGATCTAAATAACAAACAAGGCGTTACTGAGGTCAACGGAGTCAAGATTCATTTCCGTGGCACTGATGATCCACATATCAATAAGGATGATTACGCCGCAGTTGCTGGAGCATTTGAATCAGGTGCTTTTGCATTTGGTGTAACGCATGCTCCGTACAAACGAGTTTTACAAAGTTTTGAAACTGATAAGGCTGATTTAGTTTTAGCTGGACATACTCACGGCGGACAGATTTGTATTCCGTTTTACGGTGCACTTGTTACAAACTGTGATTTGCCACAAGGCCAAGCAAAAGGTTATTCGACTTTTGGTGAAACAAAAATGCCAATACATGTTTCGGCTGGTGTTGGAACTTCGCCATTTGCTCAAGTTCGCATTGCATGTCGCCCAGAGGCAACATTGATTACGTTAAGTGCAAAAACTAACTAGCTAAATTCTTTTGCTACTACTTCTGCAATCTGCGCAGTGTTCAGTGCTGCACCCTTGCGCAAGTTGTCGCCACAAACAAAGAAATCAATTTCGTTTGGATATTCTTTGGAAACGCGAATACGCCCAACCACTGTTGGATCAGTTCCAACAACATCGATAGGTGTTGGGAAAACTTTGTTTGCTGGATCATCAGTAACTACAACGCCTTCAGCATTAACAAGTAACGCGCGAACTTCGTCCGCAGTCACTGCGCGATCAAGAACAGCATGCACTGCTAGTGAGTGTGTTGTAACAACTGGAACACGAACACATGTGGCGTGAACCTTAAGTTCTGGCTTGCCAAGAATTTTGCGTGATTCGTTACGAACCTTAAGTTCTTCACTTGTGTAGTCGTTTTCCGAAAGTGATCCGGCCCATGGCACAACATTCATTGCAAGCGGTGCTGGGAAAACATCGTTATTTGTTATCACGTTACGAACGTCTTTCGTTTCGCTTCCCAAGTTCTTGCCTGCAACTGCATCCAGTTGCTCATGTAGTGCATCAATGCCACCTTGGCCAGCACCCGATGCTGCTTGGTACGAAGCGACAACAAGTTCCTTAACGCCAAATGCTTTTTCAAGTGCGCCAACAACCACAATCATGGAAAGGGTTGTGCAGTTTGGATTCGAGATGATTCCACGCGGGCGATTGCGAGTTTGTTCAGCGTTTACTTCTGGAACTACTAATGGCACATCTGCATCCATGCGGAATGCCCCACTGTTATCAACAGCAATTACACCCTTAGCGGCAGCAATTGGTGCCCACTTTGCTGAGATCTCATCTGGCACATCGAACATTGCAACGTCTACGCCATCAAAGGCTGCTTCGGTTAATTCTTGAACTACGACATCTTCACCACGCACCTGAAGGACCTTGCCAGCGGAACGTGCTGAAGCAAGTAACTTGATCTCGCCCCAAACATTAGGACGAGTTGAAAGTATGTCTAGCATTACAGTGCCAACGGCACCGGTTGCGCCGACTACAGCAAGGGTTGGTTTTTTACTCATTACTTAACGTCCCGTTCCACCATAAACAACGGCTTCGCCGTCAGCGTCCAAACCAAATGCAGTGTGAATTGCAGCTACTGCCTTCGTTGCATCGTCTGCGCGAGTAACAACTGAGATTCGAATTTCAGAGGTTGAAATCATTTCCACGTTCACGCCAGCATCTGCAATTGCCTTAAAGAAAGTTGCGGAAACTCCAGGATGTGAGCGCATACCAGCGCCAACTAATGAGATCTTTCCGATGTTCTCGTCAGTGTCGATGTCTTTGAAGTTAACTTCTTTTTCAATCCGACGAAGTGCAAGCTCAGCCTTGGCAGCATCGGCACGAGGGCAGGTGAAGGTAACGTCAGTGGCACCTGACTCGTGAACACTTACGTTTTGGACAATCATGTCCATGTTGATGCCAGCATCGGCAACAGCCTGGAAGATTGCAGCTGCCATACCTGGACGGTCAGGAACGCCAACGACGGTAATCTTGGCATCTCCTAAATCATGTGCGACGCCGGCGATGATCGGTTGTTCCATAATTGCTCCTACTTTGGACAACTTCTTTAACTTGGACTGATCGTTTAGATCAGCAATAACAAATGTTCCTTCTTTATCCGAGAATGAAGAACGAACGTGAATTGGTAAATCAAATCGCTTGGCATATTCCACGCAACGTAAGTGAAGAACTTTTGCACCAGCGGCGGCAAGCTCCATCATTTCGTCATACGTGATTCGCGGAACTTGTCTTGCCTTAGGCGCGATGCGCGGATCGGCCGAGAAGATTCCATCGACGTCGGTATAGATTTCACAAACATCTGCATAAAGTGCTGCTGCTAAAGCAACAGCAGTTAAGTCAGATCCACCACGACCAAGTGTTGTGATGTCTTTAGTGTCTTGCGAAACACCTTGGAATCCAGCAACAATTGGAATTGCATTTTCGCGTAACGCTTCTTGAATGCGTCCAGGTGTTACATCAACAATGCGCGCTTTGCCGTGAGTTGAATCAGTAATCAATCCTGCTTGGGACCCGGTGTATGAACGTGCTTCATATCCAAGGTCATTAATTGCCATTGCTAATACGGCCATCGAGATTCGTTCGCCAGCAGTTAGCAACATATCTAGTTCGCGACCTGGCGGATTAGGCGAAACCTGTTTGGCTAAATCAATTAAGTCATCGGTTGTGTCGCCCATCGCTGAAACAACTACAACTACTTCATTGCCAGCTCGCTTGGTATCTGCGATTCGCTTGGCTACACGCAAAATTCCAGCAGCATCCGCAACGGATGACCCACCGAATTTAGCGACAATTAAGCCCATAGAACATAAGTCTAAATGGAATCTCGATCCTCGAAATCACCGTCCAAATTGTGAAACGACAGTTAGCGCGGAGGTCTTAAGGACTAACTTGGCGCCGGCCCTCAAAAGCTCGCCCCAAAGTGACTTCGTCAGCATATTCAAGGTCTCCACCGACCGGCAATCCGGAAGCAAGCCTGGTTACCTTTATTCCTAAAGGTGAAATCAGCCTGGTTAAGTAGGTGGCAGTTGCTTCACCTTCAAGATTTGGATCCGTAGCCAAGATGATTTCGACAATCGCGCCATCGGCTAGGCGCGTCATCAGCTCAGTGACTCGCAGATCATCTGGTCCAACGCCATCGATTGGGCTAATTGCCCCACCCAATACGTGATACCTGCCACGGAATTCACGAGTGCGCTCAACTGCCAAGACATCTTTTGGTTCTTCAACAACACAAATTGCGGTTTCATCGCGACGAGTGTCAGCGCAAATTCGGCATAAGTCATCTTGAGCAACGTTGTAGCAGGTTCGGCAGAACTTGATCTTGTCCTTGACTTCTGCCAACACTGTGGCTAATCGAGTGACATCGGCGCTGTCGGTTGCAAGTAGATGGAATGCAATTCGAGTAGCGCCTTTTGGTCCAACACCGGGAAGTTTTGCAAGTTCATCAATCAAGTCCTGAACAATACCTTCGTACATGTTGCTCATGCGTCGCGAGGACTTTCGCTGATTACTTGTCCACCTAGCGAGCTGGTGATGATGTCAATTGAAGATCGGGAAGGCGTTGTCTCGTCATCTGGAGATGCTTCACCGGCATCAGTCGCTGCAGCCTTCTTTGGCTTCGCTGGCTGTGCGCGATTGGGATCAACGGTTGGATCGATTCGCACGTCAACATGGAACAGATTTTGAATCACTAGTCGCAAGCGATCATCGTGACCACTCTTAACTGCGTTGTTCATGGTGTTTGAATTTGGAAACGCAACTGCTAAGACTTTGTCTTCGCCGAAGGAAACAGGAGCGGTGTCCACCATGACAATTCCTGCAACCCGACTTTGACTACCCAGTGTTTGCAAAATGGCTGGCCAAGCATCTCGGATTTGTTCGAAGGAAACTGGACCAGTCAGTGTTGTTGGTGCTTCGGCAGCTTGCTCATCCGCTTTTTGAGTTGCAGCTGCAGTAACTTGCGAAGGTTTCATTGGTGCTGGTGTCGTGGAAACTTTTGGACGAGGTGGTGGCGTCTTTGCAGCGACTGGTGCAGGCTCGACTGGTGCTTGCGTTGGTTGAGTTACTGGCTGTTCAGCAGCAACTCGAGCACGAGCAGGCACTGGTGCAGCGCTTGAAACACGTGGACCATCTTGTTCAAGTTTTTCAACGCGATTTATTAAGTCTTGGGTGACTTCGTTTGTAACTAGACGAGCAGCAAGTAGTTCAAGCTGAAGCTTTGGTGATGCGGCGCCACGAAGTTCTGATAATCCAGAACTAACTAAGTCAGCAACTCGAACTAGCTGCGCC
>JBIKSW010000045.1:0-6065 GCA_044348415.1 Candidatus Nanopelagicales bacterium | reverse complement strand
GCAGGTGATGAAGTGCTTGCCGTTGATGGTGTTGAAATGACTGCACCTGAGCAGGTTGTTGATGCAGTTAGATCAAAACCAGTTGGGACTGATCTGAACTTTTCGATCGTACGCAGCGGCAGCAAGCTCGAAGTAGTTGTTACCTCGAGCACGCGTCCTGATGATCCGACAACTGACCAAGATGAAGCCACAATTCCATACATTGGTATTGGCATCGACATCAATTACTCAGCTGAATTTGATATTGATTTTGGAGTCACTGGTGTCGGTGGTCCTAGCGCCGGAATGATGTTTGCAATCGGAATCATCGATAAGTTAACGCCGGGCGCATTAACGCAAGGAAAGGTTATTGCCGGCACCGGAACTATCGATCCAGATGGGAATGTCGGCGAAATCGGTGGGATTCAACAAAAGTTGATTGGTGCACGTGATGCTGGCGCAGTCCTATTCCTAGCCCCAGAGGGCAATTGTGATGAAGTCATCGGTCATGTTCCAAATGGACTGACGGTGGCTGCCGTTGCATCACTAGAGGACGCCATGGACGAGATTGAGTCCTTCAATGCTGGTGATCAGGTTACAGATTGCAGCTGAGTTAAAAACCACGAATAACAAGAATAAAAGCAGCTGCAATTGAAACGAATATCGCGAATGCCTTTTGCAAAGTTCGCGCGTTTAACTTTCCAGCAAATGGTGCAGCCAAGAAGGAAGAAGCAATCGCAGCGAGCGTGAATGCGGCGATTGGACCAACTGGAATCTCACTCCAGTATTCAAAGCGCATCAAAAAAGCGAATGTAGAAGTACTTGCGATTGCTACAAGCGAAGTGCCCGCCGCAGTCTTAGTTGGAACTTTAAGAATAAGCACCAGTGCTGGAACGATCAAAAAGCCGCCACCAACACCGAGTAGTCCGGTAAGCACTCCGATTGCGGTAGCTACAACAAATACCAAAGGCCACTGCGACTTAATTACAGCATTCGACTCGCTTACGGGACCACGCCACATTGCCAATGCAGCGCCGAACATCAAAGTTGCAAACAAAATGATTTGAACCGATTCAGGCACAACCTTTACTAGTTGAGTACCAACAAAGGTGCCAAGAATTCCGAGTGCGGAAAATGTTAGACCGAGACGAACGTCAACTGTTTTTGTTTTAAGACGCGGAATAAAACCAGCCACAGCAGCTGAGCCAACAATCACTAAGGATGAAGTTGTGGCAGCCACGGTGGAAAGCCCCATAACTGCAATCAATCCAGGAACCGCAAGAATCGCGCCGCCCGCTCCTATGGTTCCAAGAACAAGTCCAATCAAAATGCCAAGAAGAATTCCTTCAATAAGCATCATTAGTTAAGCGACTTCCGGATTTCCATTTGCACTAACCATTGCTAATCCTGCTTCGTTCCAAGCCTTCATTCCGCCCGACATGTTAAAAACATTTTCGAGTTGACCGGCAACAGCGCTCGCCACCTGGCCAGAACGGTTTCCAGATCGACAGATGAAAATCAAAGGCTTGTCAGTTGGTAGGGCACTTATATCAAAAGCGCTCATTGGATTCCAAGAAACATTTTCAGCGTGCCCAGCTTCCCACTCATGAGACTCTCTAACATCAATGCCAATTGCGCGACCGCTAGCTATTTCGGCAAATGCATCCTTTGGAGTTATATCCTGCATCGTAAATTCCTCTACGCTTTAGCGGCAACGTCAGATGGTGATACTGGACTAGAGTCCATGTGACCAGTGACAATGTTTAGGCCGTCAACGCTTAGGCAAGCATCGTAAGGCTCGTTGATCAAAACCGCTGTGCGCTTTGAATCCTCGATTATTCCAAGCGCTGCAGCCGCGCGGTAGGCGCCAGCACAGTGAACCCAAATTTCGCCATCGGCAGGCAACTCATTAACCCGACCCTCAAGTTCGTGAAGTGGGATGTGAAGTGACGGTTCAATGTGGGAAGCCTCGCGCTCGCTTGAACGACGAACATCCAGTACATGTACTCCCGGCGTTCCAATAACTGCAGGAACATCCTTGAAGCTAACTGCACGAGTGGACTTTGAATCACCAAATTCGGCAACGTCGCCAACGAAAGATCCGGATGGGCGATCGATTCCAATGCGAACTAATTCGCGCTGGGCCTCGGCAATGTCAGATGCCTTGTCGGACATTAGAACTAGCTGCTTCTCATAAGGGAACATCCAGCCGAAGTAAGTTGCCATAGAGCCATCAATGCCAAATGACATTGTGCCTGGTACGTGTGCAGCAGCCCATGAACTTCTTGTGCGAAGATCAACGATCCACGCACCAGACTTCATCGCCTTCATTACTTCCTCAGTAGACATCCGAGCCAACTCAGAAAGATCAATTGGTCCTGGGCCGGCATGATTCGCTGGACCCATGTGCTTGTAGTAAGCAGGGAAAACATCTAGACCAGCGAGAGTTTGAACTATATAAGCTTCCTTCTCTAGTAGAAGCGCTGGATTGGTTTTCTTTTCGTCAGCAATTGTCGAAGAGTCGCCACAAGTTGCAGTAGCTGCGCAGAATGATCCAAAGCCATGGGTTGGATGAACATTCACGCCATCTTCTAGCATTTCTGCTAGTCGATGTAGCGATCCATGTTGTAATCCCGCAAGTTCACGAGCTTTATCCATGCCAAGCAAGTCAGGACGACCAGTTGAACCGTGGAGCATTGAACCACCAGTAAAGACGCCATGCGCTTTTTCTGTGTTATCAAGAAGCGCATATGACATGTGAGTGAACGTGTGACCTGGGGTGTGAAGGGCTTTAACTGCAAAGTCACCAATTGCCTCAATTTGAGTGTCGGCGACAGTAACGCGCTCGAATGTGACGGGATCCATTTCGCTAACGATGTACTTGGCGCCATGCTCCTGGGCAAGCACTAAGCCGCCGGAAACGTAGTCATTGTGCATGTGGGTCTCAACAACTCCACCTAGTGTCAGACCTTCACGATCAAGAATTGCCTGAACTCGATCAATGTCGCGCTGTGGATCAACAGCGAGCGCAGTCTTGCCATCATGTGCGATGTAAGAGCGATCGCCCAGAGTTGGTGTATCAATGTTGATTACTGTTAAAGCCATGATTCCTCCACTTAGATATTCCAAGTGTATACCCTAGGGGGTATCTAGTTGGTAACGTCCCACCAGATTGTTGCAAGGGCCCGAGATTCCATTGGCTTCTGTGTCTCCAAGAATTGTCGAATTTCAGGATCTCGTGAACTATCGAGGCAAAGTCGAATGCGAAGAAAACGAACATCGTCCTCAATATTCAGTGGCCGCAGCTTTGGTCCGTTCCACAGCTCCAAGTTGGCGGCTATTCCCATTTGAGCAAGCACTTCAACCAAATCTTGAGGAGTGGGATTGACCGGGCGATCTAGATTCCAAAAGTGCTTCCAAGAATTGCGCATTGTTGAAAGCGGGTGCTGCTGTGGCAGTTCGATAATTACCCGCTTTGTGGCATGAGAATTTAGAGCGGCGAGAAACGGTTCAATTTCAGCCACGTTGTAAGCCACGTGGTGACAAGTCACAACATCCGCTTGTGGTGTCTGACGGGACACATCAGGCCAATCGCCCAAAACTTCTGCGTGCTCGAAGCCTTTATCACCTGCGGATTGTGCAAACATTTTTAGCATCTCAGCCTGGTGATCAACTCCGATAACGGTCCCTGCCGGTGGTGCAATCGCGAATGCAGCAATGCCTCCACCACAGCCAATGTCCAAGACACTTCCACCAGCAGGCATAGCTTCCCGGGCTCTTTGATGAGAAGGGCTATCTGGAATCTCAGTCGGCAAAGTAAACATTGCTGGCGGATGGATCCAAGGAGACTCTGGCGCCTGAGACATGATGCTTTCCGGTATTGCCCATTGGCTTAGGTCGGCTGCCCATTTTTGTGCTGCACTACTCAAAGCGTTCTCCGTAATTTATGCCTGGAACCCCAGAAGTTCTAAGTATACCCCTAGGGGTATGTTATAGTTTCCTAACACCAGAATAAAAGGGGAGTTAAATGAAGAAGGCAGCAGCACTGGCAGTAGCCGCGATTGCATCCGTAGGTCTTTTGGCTGGTTGCTCTACCAGCAACGAAGCGACCAAGAAGGTAGATCCAGTCGAGTTCAGTGAAGTAATTGCGGAGCCTGGCGTAATAATTCTGGATGTTCGCACGCCAGAAGAGTTCAATGCGGGACACATTGAAAATGCAATCAACATCAATGTTGCAGATTCAAATTTTTCAAGTGAAGTTTCAAAACTTGATAAGAATGCAACAGTTGCCGTTTATTGCCGCAGTGCTAATCGTTCAGCCGTAGCAACTAAAGAGATGGCTGAGCTTGGATTCACAGACATGTATGACATGCAAGGTGGAATCATCGATTGGGAAGCTGCTGGCGGACCAGTAGTTCAATAAAGTTTTAAATCATTTCAACTAATAGAAAAAGGAAATCAAATGTGTAGTCGAGTTAACTGCCGCAAGTGCGGCAAGGTTACCTACAGTGGCTGTGGTCAGCACTTAGACACAGTCTTTGCTGGTGTGCCAATGAGCAATCGTTGCGATTGTGCCTCAAAGAAAAAGGAATCGGGCGAAAAGTCATCATTCTTCGGAAAGCTTTTCGGTAAGTAATGACACCGACTTGCTTAACTGCAGTAATGCTGTGGCCCGCCAAAAGGTGGGTGACAGCAATTGCTGTGGCGATCGCAACTTTCTTCATAATTGGAATTCCTACTGCAGTGATTGCAAATCCAGTATTTGGCAGAGCAATCGGAGTAACTTCCTGGTCGATGCCAGTTCTAATCGCAACATCCGTGCTATCGGGAATGCTATTTGCTACTTATGTACGAATGGACGCTGTAATCACCGACGAGAATTCCGCAAGGGTTGGTTCAATCGGTGGATTTTTGGCTTACCTAGCTGTTGGCTGCCCAGTTTGCAACAAGCTGGCGCTGATTGCTTTAGGTTCAACTGGAGCAATTCAGTACTTTGGTCCGGTCCAGCCTTACCTGGGTGCAGCAGGACTTTTGCTATTGATGTACGCCCTGCGCAAGCGACTGGTAAATGAATCCCAGTGTGCATTGCCTAAGCCCAAAAAAGTTAAAGAACAACCTCAACTAGAAGAAATAAATCGATAAGGAAGCATCATGGCGACTCTAGAGTTAACCAAAGAAAATTTTGAAACAACCGTTACTGGTTCAGGCATTGTGCTTGTCGATTTCTGGGCAGAGTGGTGCGGTCCTTGCCGCATGTTTGGGCCGGTATTCGAAGCTGCCTCAACCGAACGCGAGCACATCAAGTTCGGCAAAGTTGATACCGAGGCGCAACGTGAGATCGCTGCAGCCGCAAACATCACATCCATTCCAACGCTGATGGCATTTCGCGATGGAATCTTAGTTTTCAGCCAACCAGGTGCCTTACCTGCGCCAGCCTTCAACGAACTTCTTGATGCTGTGGAAGCGCTTGACATGGACGAAGTTCGCGCCGAGATTGCTAACCAGCAGAATCAGACAACGAACGCTTAAACTTAAGTTAGATCAAAGGAATAGAGGAATTTGATGCAAGAGATTTCCGCCGTTGAATTAATGGCAATCTACAAACGTGTATCAGTCATTGATGTTCGCGAAATGGATGAATACGTAGATGGCCACGTGCCGGGCGCAAAGCACATACCGCTTTCCATGATTCCGGTTCGAAATAATGAAATTGATAAAGAAACAAAACAATATGTTATTTGCGAAGCTGGTGGACGTTCTGCGCAAGCTTGCGCTTTCCTGGAGCAACAAGGATTTGACGTCGTAAATATTGCGGGTGGCACTGGCTCCTGGCGCATGATGGGCGCACCTTTAAACGCAGGTGAGCAAGCATGAGTACTGCAAAGAAACCAACGCACGTCGTTGAAGACGAATTAGCTCTTGATGACTTTGTTAAGCGGATTCGTCGCGCTGAAGGTCAAATGGGCGGAATCCTTCGCATGGTCGAAGATGGTCGCTCTTGCGAAGATATCGTCAATCAGTTAGCTGCAGTTTCTAAAGCGATCGACAAAGCAGCTTTTAGCTTGATTTCTGCTGGACTAAAAGAA
>JBIKSW010000044.1:0-6149 GCA_044348415.1 Candidatus Nanopelagicales bacterium | reverse complement strand
AAATATTTCCAGCATTTCCAACCGGCAAACAATGAATGTCAGGAGCATCGCCAAGTGCATCCACGATTTCAAAAGCCGCAGTCTTCTGGCCTTGCAGTCGAGTCGGGTTTACTGAATTAACCAAAGCAATTGGATAGTTGTCACCTAGGGCACGCGCGATATCAAGGCAATCATCGAAGTTTCCATCGACTTGCAAAATTGTTGCCCCATGAATTACTGCCTGAGCTAGTTTTCCCATCGCAATTTTTCCTTGCGGAACCAAAACCGCGCTCTTCATTCCAGCTTTTGTTGCGTATGCCGAGGCTGACGCGCTGGTATTTCCAGTGGATGCGCAAACTACAGCCTTAGCGCCGTTTCGGGCGGCATCAGTAATTGCCATGGTCATGCCGCGATCTTTGAAAGATCCCGTTGGATTCATGCCTTCAACTTTTAAATAGACCTTGGCGCCAGTTAGTTCTGACAAGGTACAGGCGTAAACAAGTGGTGTGCCACCTTCACCCAAAGAGACAACAACGTCATTTGGACCAATCGGAAGTCGATCGCGATATTCCTCAATGACTCCACGCCAAACATGAGCCATAACTACGCGCCTGCACCTTCAACGCGCATCACGCCAAGGACTTCACGAACGGCTTTCATGTTTTCTAGACCTTCAACAGTTGCGCGCAAGCGACTTTCTGGCGCTTGGTGTGTGCGGATAATCAAACTAGCCGCATCCCCTTCGCCATCTTGGCGAACTGCCTGGATCGAAACATCGTGCTTTGCAAACTCATTTGAAATGGCTGCAAGTACACCAGATTCATCGGCAACTTTGAGGTTCAAGTAGTAAGAAGTAATTGCTTCGCCGATTGGTCGAACTTCAAGGTCGGCATAAATACTTTGTGCTGGCCCAACGGATCCTGTGATTCGGTGGCGAGCTGCTGCAACGACATCGCCTACGACTGAGCTCGCAGTTGGTGCGCCACCAGCGCCTCGGCCATAGAACATCACTTGACCAGCTGCGTCTGCTTCCACAAACACTGCATTAAACGCATCGCGAACACTTGCTAATGGATGCGTAACTGGAATCATCGCGGGGTGAACCCGAACGATTACACCTTTGTCATCTTGAGTTAGTTCAGCAATTGCCAACAGCTTGATTACATACCCCAAAGACTTCGCAGCAGCAATGTCGTCTGCAGTCACCTTTGTCATGCCTTCGCGATAAACGTCATCCGCTGTCACGTTTGTATGAAAAGCCAAGCCAGCGAGAATTGCTGCCTTGGCTGCACTATCGAAACCTTCAACGTCTGCAGTTGGATCCGCTTCGGCATAACCCAAGTCTTGGGCCTCTTTAAGCACTACTGAATAGTCGGCGCCATCGTTATACATCTTGGACAAAATGAAGTTTGTTGTGCCATTTACGATTCCAAGAATCTTGGTAACTTTGTCGCCGGCCAGAGATTCACGTAACGGGCGCAGCAATGGAATGGCGCCAGCTACTGCAGCTTCGTAATAAAGATCAACACCAGCCTCTTCAGCTAACTTATGAAGATGTGCGCCATGGGCTGCAAGTAATGCTTTGTTCGCAGTAACAATCGATGATCCATTTGCAATTGCGGACTCAATTAAGGTTTTCGCTGGTTCGATTCCACCGATCACTTCAATCACAATGTCTGCGCCTGACGCAGCAAGTCCAGCTGCATCTTCAGTAAGCAAACTTGAATCAACGCCAGGACGTGGTTTGGAAGCATCACGTACTGCAATTCCGGTTAGCTTTAGTTCTCCACCGATTCGGGCGGTTAAGTCATCAGAACTTTCGGAGATAAGTTGGGCTACCGCTGCGCCCACAGTTCCGCCACCTAGTAGTGCCACTGTTAGCGGGGAACTCATTTTTTTCTCCTTATTAATACCTTGCATTAATACTGTGCAGGAACTAGATAAAACCAGGCCAGCTTCAGTGCTCTAAGTCTGGCAGAAACCCTTGAAACTAGCCAAAACAAGGGATTCCATCACCCAATCAATTAGGCTTTGGCTAAGTTTCTAACATCGGGGTAATAAATGAGAAATTCAAGGTCCTTAATAGTTTTGTCCAAGGTGCTTATCATCTTTGGAACTTTTGCCTTAACTTTGGGCGCTTTTGCTGGGATTGTAAACAACAACCTGCTTAACGGCCCTAAGTTGGCTGATCATATTGAGAGCATCCGCCAAGACCCAGCCGTAATTGCAAAAATGAGTGTTCAGCTGACGGATGTAGTTATTGAGAAGGCACCTAATGCGGCACCATTTCGTCCAGTCATCGAAAATGCCGCTGCAAAAATTCTTTCCAGTGACGCCCTATCTGAACCAATTCGTGGTGCTGCGGTTCAATTACGTGATGCATTTGTAAAGGGCCAGGAACTAAAACTTGAATTTACCGAGACTGCAAATGTCGCAATTGAAAAAGTAAACATGTTTGCGCCGCAACTAGGAATTGAACCAATTGCAGAACTCAGCCTTGAACCGCCAGCGGGCAGCATTTTGGCAACCATAAACACTTTGCAAACAGTTTTGAAGGTTTCCGACACTCTTGCTGTTGCGCTTCCGATTGCGGCTGCAGTTTTATTCCTTGTAGTTATCTTGCTTGCACCTTACCGACGTCAAGGCGCTCAGCGAGTTGCTAAATCTGTGATGATTTCAGGTGGAATCATCGCGGGAATAAGTGGCGCGATCTGGATAGCAACTAACATCTTTGGTCGCGATCCAGACATTGGCATTTATCTAATTGCGTCGTGGAATCAATTTGATGCTGCATTCTGGATTCCAGCAGCAATTCTGATCGTGGCAGGCGGAATGGCTTACACCTTGCTTGGTGGAGTGTTGCCGGATGTTGACGTTCCAAACGAAGTGGCGAAGACTTGGAAAAAGATTTGGGCACGTCCTGCAAATCTTTGGATTTCATTTGCTCGCGCTATCATCTTTGTTGCACTTGGTGCGTTCATCGTAGTTAACACACAGGTCGCACTTCGGGGAATATTGTTTATTGCCGCAGCATTTATGATCGCAACTGCGATTTTCGAATTCAATCGTCTTCTAGTTAGGTCGATTGAAAAAGAGAAGGCTAGTTAACTCCAGCATCGAAGGCCATTAAATCTTCGATCGTTTCTCTGCGTAGCAAAACTTGCGATTGTCCGGCGCAAACACTAACTGCGGCAGGTCGTGGCATGTGGTTGTAATTGCTTGCCATTGATCGGCAATAAGCACCTGTAGCTGCAACTGCAATTAAATCGCCAGGTTGAGTATCGGCGGGTAGCTCAATGTCTCGAACCACGATGTCGCCACTTTCACAATGTTTGCCAACAACGCGAGACAATACTTTCTTGGCATTTGAGTCACGATTTGCAATGACTGCTGTGTATTCAGCGTCGTATAGGGCGGTTCTTATGTTGTCGCTCATTCCACCATCAACAGAAATGTAGTGGCGAGTAATTCCGCTATCTAATTCAACTGGCTTAACGGTGCCAACTTCATACAAAGTGATGCCAGGGTTACCAATGATTGCGCGCCCTGGTTCGACGCTGATTTTTGGAACAGAGATTTTTACTCGTGCACATTCGGTGCGGACAATATCCAAAATTGACTTTGCCATTGCGCTTACATCTAGTGGGTCATCGCTATCTATATACGCGATTCCCATTCCTCCACCAACATCAAGTTCACTAACTGAAATCCCGTGGCGATCTTTGATTTGGACAGCAAAGTCAACGACGCGGTGAGTTGCTAATTCAAACCCGGTTGCATCAAATATCTGTGAACCAATATGCGAATGAAGTCCTGCTAGCGAAAGCGCATCACACTCCAAAACGTTATCGACTGCAGCCATCGCCATTCCGGACGCAACTGAAAGTCCAAACTTTTGATCTTCATGTGCTGTTGATATTGCTTCATGAGTGTGGGCCTCAACCCCAACAGTTAGGCGAAGGAAAACCTGTTGAATAATTCCTGCGTTTGCTGCAACGGCGTTCAGGCGTTCAATTTCAATCAAGCTATCGATAACAATTCGACCCACACCGACTTCAACGGCTCGTTCCAAATCCTTAACGCTCTTATTGTTGCCATGCATAACAATTTGCTGCGGATCAATCCCAGCACGAAGCGCAACTTCTAATTCGCCAACACTTGCAACATCAATGCCAAGGCCTTCTTGATTTACCCATTGCGCAATCTTCGTAGTGATGAATGCCTTACCGGCGTAATGAACGCTAGTTTCAATATCTGAAACGGTAAATGCAGCAACGTAATCTCGCGCGCGCTGGCGAACATCAGCTTCATCGAAAACATAAAGTGGCGTTCCATACTGACTTGCGAGATTGCTTACTGTTACTCCGCCAACAGTTATTTCGCCTTGGTCATTGCGAGACGCAGAGGCTGGCCAAATCTGCGGGTTTAGGTCGGAGGCCATAGTTACATCCTGTCGGGTGCACTAACACCCAGCAATTCGAGACCATTGAAAATCACTTGACGGGTTGCAGCACATAGCCAAAGTCGGGCAATGTTTAACTCCGTCACAGGTTCATCACCTTGTGGCAGCACTCGGCACGCGGCATAGAACGAGTGGTAACTAGTAGCTACTTCCTCGATGTAACGGGCAATGCGATGTGGTTCCCGAAGTTCTGCAGCTGAGGCAACTACGCGCGGGTAATCAGCAAGAAGTCCAAGTAATGCACCCTCACGATCATCTGCTAACTGCGATGGATCGAATGTGGCTGGATCCCAATCAGAAGTGTTGGCTGGAATCAAGCCAAGCTCTGCTGCATTGCGAACCACCGAGGCGATACGAGCGTGTGCGTACTGCACGTAATAAACCGGATTGTCGTTGGTGTTGGACACGAGTAGATCTAGATCGAGAACTAATGGGGATTCAACTGGATAACGGATTAATGAATATCGCGCCGCATCCACGCCAACTTCATCAACAAGATCTTCGAGCGTGATGATGTTGCCAGCACGTTTTGATAAGCGAACTTCTTCACCATTCTTGAGCATCTTTACCATTTGCCCAATCAAGATTTGAATGTTTTCATCCGGATTGTCGCCAGCACAAGCTGCAACAGCACGAAGTCGGTTCACATAACCATGATGATCAGCACCGAGTAAATAGATGCAAAGGTCATAGCCACGATTGCGCTTATCCACGTAATAAGCAGTGTCGGAAGCAAAGTAAGTCAATGCGCCATCAGCTTTAATGAGCACGCGATCCTTGTCATCATCAAAATCGCTAGTGCGAAGCCAAGTAGCACCTTCTTCGATAAACATGTGACCCTGCGACTTCAACTTTTCAAACCCACGATCTACCGCGCCAGATGTGTGAAGTGATTTCTCGGAATACCAAACATCAAAGTGAGTATTGAAGTTATCCAGCACTCGCTTTTGATCTGCTAGCTGTAATGCATATGCCGCATCACGAAACGCATCGCTTCGTTGAGGTTCAGGTAAGTCTTTAATTCCTGGATTTTGTGAAACCACTTGCTCAGCAAGTTCAGGAATGTAGGCGCCGTGGTAACCATCCTCTGGAATTTTTTCACCAAGCGCCGCAGCCTTTACCGAAGTACCAAACTTATCCATCTGGACACCAAGGTCATTGATGTAGAACTCGCGAGCGGATTGCGCACCTTCAGCTTCTAAGACTCGGGCAATTGCATCTCCAACAGCTGCCCAACGAGTGTGTCCAAGATGTAATGGTCCAGTCGGATTTGCCGAAATGAATTCCACATTTATTTTCTTGCCAGCTAGTTGCGTGCCACGACCAAAATCTTTACCTTTGGCAACAATGTCGCGCGCTAATTCACCTTGGCTCGCAGCGGAAAGCCTTAAGTTAATAAATCCTGGACCAGCGATTTCTACCGCTTCCACACCAGGAAGTGCCTGCAAAAATGGCTGTAAGATTTCTGCAGCTGCGCGCGGATTTAATCCCGCTTTTTTGCCAACCTGCATTGCAACATTGGTTGCCCAATCGCCATGATCTAGATTTTTTGGACGTTCAACCACAATTTCTGCAGGTACGTCTTCAGGAGTTAAATTCAATTGACCGCTGGAAATTGCACTAAGCAATGCAGCCTTGATGTGGCCAGCTAATTCCTGTGGGGTCATACAAAGTAAGACTAGCGAAAGCCTTGCAAATTAAGGAAATC
>JBIKSW010000043.1:0-6230 GCA_044348415.1 Candidatus Nanopelagicales bacterium | reverse complement strand
CGAAGAAGTAGTGCGCGGGACATTGGCAGAACTTGTCACCTGGAGCAATCGCGAAATCCTTGGTGAAATTACCTTGGTTATTTCGGGCGCTCAACCATTACCCGAAACGACTGCACAAGACTGGGTTGGCTTAGTTGCCACTCGGGTTGAAGTAGGTGAGACCCAGCGTGATGCCATCGCATCGGTTGCAAGAGAGCTGGGTGTGCCAAAGCGAGATGTCTACGACGCGGTCCTTGCCGATCAACGCCAGCGAAAAAGTTAATCCGATTTCGCTCTAGACTTAACGCATGACCAGCACCAAAGCGTTCTATCTGACTACGCCCATTTACTACGTAAATGATGCGCCTCATATCGGACACGCATACACAACTGTTGCTGGCGACGTTATGACTCGCTGGCACCGGATGGCTGGCGAAGATGTTTGGTTCTTGACTGGAACTGACGAACATGGTCAAAAAGTTTTACGTACGGCTGAAGCCAATAACGTTGCGCCGCAAGCTTGGGCTGACAAGTTAGTTGCTGATGCGTGGTTGCCAGTACTTGATGTGATTGATGCAGCAAATGATGACTTCATTAGAACTACTCAAGAGCGTCACACTAAGCGGGTTCAAAGATTTCTATCGCAATTAAAAGATGCTGGCCATATTTATGAAGGCGCATATGAAGGTCCGTACTGCGTAGGTTGTGAAGAGTTCAAACTTCCCGGAGACTTAATTGACGGTGAAGCAAATGAAAAGCTTTGCCCAATTCACTCCAAGCCAGTTGAACAAATCAGTGAAACCAATTATTTCTTCAAACTCTCGGCTTACACCGACGCTTTAATCAAGCATTACGAAGCTAATCCGCAGGCAATCCGCCCAGAATCGGCTTACAACGAAGTTATGTCGTTCTTGCGATCGGGATTGCAGGATCTATCAATCTCCCGTTCGACATTCGACTGGGGTATTGAAGTTCCGTGGGATCCGTCCCAAGTTGTTTACGTTTGGTTTGATGCGCTACTTAACTACGCAACTGCGGTTGGTCTAGGCGATGAGCCTGGTAGTGAAGGCGCAAAGAAGTTTGCTGAAACTTGGCCGGCTGACGTTCATCTAGTTGGTAAAGACATTCTGCGATTCCACGCAGTGATTTGGCCAGCAATGTTGATGGCTGCAGATCTGCCATTGCCTAAATGCGTCTTTGCACATGGCTGGTTGCTAGTTGGTGGCGAAAAGATGAGCAAGAGCAAGCTCACTGGAATTTCACCACAAAGCATTGTGGACTTGATTGGCTCTGATGCCTTCCGCTATTACTTCATGCGAGCAATCATCTTTGGCCAAGATGGATCCTTCTCTTGGGAAGATCTAGTTGCCCGTTACACCGCAGAACTTGCAAACGGACTTGGTAACTTGGCCAGCCGAGTGCAGGCAATGGTTGTTAAGAACTTCGATGGCTTGTTGCCAGCACCTGGTGAACTAACTGCAGCAGAAAAAGTCTTGACTGATCTGTTGGTTAAAACTTCAGCCCAGGCAGATGTTTCAATCCGGGCCTTTGATTTCCAGACTGGAATCGTCGCCGTGAAAGAATTTGTTGACGCAGTGAATCTTTACGTTACGGAGCAAGAGCCTTGGACTTTGGCTAAGAAAGATGATGCTGAGAGTCGTCTGCGACTAGCCACAATTCTTTACACAGTTTGCGAATCCTTGCGAGCAATTTCAACACTGTATTCACCGATCATGCCAAAGAGTATGTCGGCCTTATGGAGTGACATTGGCGCTGCTGAATCAGGCATCGGACAGTCATTTGCAGATGTATCTACTTGGGGTCAGTTAAAGCCTGGCGTGAAAATCACAAAGAGTGAATCTATGTTCCCAAGAATTGAAGAGCCAGAATCAATTTAAGGCTTGACGCTTAAGGTCCGCGTAGCGTCTCATTCACTAGAGTTCCAAACACTTTTGCCCCCGTTTTGGTTAGATGCACACCGTCTGGCGCAAAGTAACCCTTCTTACCTTTCGAAGCCGCATTCCAATCAGCTAATCGAACGTTTGGATACTGAACGACAAGTGATTCAATCATTTGGTTAGTTGGCTTCATCCAAACGCGTGGCACTCGAACATTTACAACAACAACTCGATTACGATCGCGTAGTTCTTCCAGAATTGGCTTTAAGTCTTCTTCTTGCACAATTCCATTGGTTCCCATGTGGATCACTACGTCAGGACCTAAGCGCCGTTCATCACGCCTGGTTCTAATGCGTTCTGCAATCTCTTCGGGTTGGCGACTAACTGCAGCATCGATAGAAATCTGACCCATGACAGCCTTCAAACTTTCGCGGGCACCCAGCACAACTGAATCGCCAAACACCACGGGTGGGATCTTGGCCTGAATTTCGTTTTGCAGAGTTACCGCTTGCTGGGCATTAAGCAATGGCTCGCCTTCTGCAACGGCAACCGGTTCAACTACAGCAACGGGATCTTCATCGATAGCGGTAATGCCACCAATGCCCGTTAAGTTTCCAGCATCTGGTGCAGGTACTCGATACATACCAACCAAGCTGGCGGATAACACCACAACTGTGACTGCTGTTGTCATAAGGGTGCGAGCTTGCGGTCGTGGAACTCCAGCTGCGCGCCAAACACTTAAGCGCGAACCAATTGCGCCATTTCGAATTGGCATTTCAACGTATCGGTAGGACAGATCTGCAATCACCAGGACGATTGAAACCTTCACCACAAATGCAATTGGATCTGGCCATTGGATGTCGATACCAGAACGCATCAGCACAAAGATCGGCCAGTGCCACAAATAGATTCCGTAAGAGCGATCGCCAAACCACTTAAGAACGGGATTACCCAATCGCTGACCAAACTTCAATCCTGGATGGGCGGCAATCACAACCAAGATTGCAGTCAAAATCGAAAGGACTAGGAATCCACCACGGTAGAGGAATTCATTTAGTTCGCTGACGAACAAAAAGAAGTATGCCAAGCCAGCAATGCTTAACAGTCCAAGACCATTCATCGCCGCAGCTCGATCTGGGGTCAAGCGTTCATTGAGTCGTTCGGATCGCCAAAGTGCGGCGGCGGCACAACCAACAAGTAATCCCATGGCGTGGGTGTCAGTTCCAAAATAAACCCGGCTTGGATCATTTGGAATTGGGAAACCATTTGCAACTGAAAGATGAACCATCCAAGCTGTCGATGCAATGGCAAGTACAGATGAGGCTATAAAGATCTTTGTGCGAGGAGAAAGATTTCCGATCTTTACTTTGTACAACCCAATTAACATGATTGGCCAAATTACATAGAACTGTTCTTCTACCGATAGTGACCAAAGATGCTGCAGCAATGGGGGACGAGAAATGTTGACGAAGTAAGACTGCTCAAAAAACAGATAAGACCAGTTCAATACAAAAGTCATTGCCCAAGGTAAGTCGCGACGTACGTGGTAAGCCGCATCCAATACAAATAATCCGGATACCAAAACACTGAAGAAGAGAACTAGGAACAGCGCAGGCATCAAGCGGCGAATTCGGCGCATGTAGAACCGGGCGCGATCAACAGTATTGGTTTTAGTCAACTCATCAATTAATAAGGAAGTAATTAGAAAGCCTGAGAGTACGAAGAAAACGTCTACGCCGAGAAAGCCACCAACAAGTAATGAAACATCGGCGTGATAAATGATGACAGCCAAGACTGCGATGCCACGTAAGCCATCAAGCCCTGGAAGTCGACGAATCACTTATTTGCCCTTGCAATCAAACTGGGCAACCCCGTTTGTGCCCTGGGACCAGACTAGATCACGCACTCCTCGCTAACGTATAGGAGTGAGTGCAGGGAAGTTCGCGTTGCCATTGGCTGGTCCGGTCGTGGATACGCACTGCCACATGGACGTGAGTTTCGACGACGAATATGTTTTACCAGATGTTAACGAAGCGATGGCTGCAGCAAAGTCGGTCAATGTCACAAAAGTGATTCAAGTTGGCTGCGATGTTGCCAGTTCGAAATGGGCAGCCCAAACTGCACTTGAGCACCCAGATGTTTGGGCAACCGTGGCACTGCATCCGAATGCGGCAGCTCATGACACTGATTTGGAAAGCTCACTTGCTGCAATTGCTGAACTGGCAAAGTTGCCACAGGTTAGGGGGCTTGGCGAGACTGGCTTGGATTATTACCGGACTGAAGAATCGCAAGCTGCAGCGCAGCATGTTTCGTTTCGGGCACACATCGACATCGCTCGGGAAATAGGCAAACCAGTCATAATCCACGATCGAGATGCTCACAAAGATGTCATCGAGACTTTAGAAACTCACGGCGCTCCAGAGACAGTTGTATTCCATTGCTTCTCAGGTGATGCCGAAATGGCAAAGATTTGCGCCCAAGCTGGCTGGTACATGTCCATACCTGGAGTCGTTACTTTTAAGAATGCGCAGCAACTTCGTGATGCCGTTCTAGAAATCCCTGACCATTTACTTCTGGTGGAAACTGATTCACCATTTTTAACACCAGCACCTAACCGCGGGCAGGCAAATGCCTCAACAAACATTCCTTGGACAGTTCGGGCAATTTGCGAAGTTCGAGGCCAATCTGAGCAAGAAATTTGTGAACTTCTTTTTTCAAACGCTGCAAGGGTTTTTGGACCTTTTTGACAAATCCGAACTTGCCTTAATGGGGGAGGTTCGGGATAACGTGGAGTTTCTGTCCAATTCATTGGATTGATAAACCGAAACAAAGCGGGGAAGTTATGACACAACGTGGTCGCCATCGTGCGCCTGGTCGTCATGCGCGCCCGAAAAATCATAATGTCCCGCTTAGGTCAGCAATTGTGGCCAGCGCCGCAGTATTGCTAACTGGTGGAATCACTGCTGCCAATAGCTCAGAGACACCACCGCCATACATCGACGTAGCTGCGCTAGTTATTGATTCAACCGTTACCTACAACGTTAAAGAACACACTCTTAGCAACAAAGTGGTTACCGAAGAAACCGAAATTGAATATTTCACCGCTGCTACCGAAGATCCAACCATTGCGGCTGGAACTGAAATCGTTAAGCAAAAAGGCGAGACTGGCCTAGCCGAAGTTACTTACGAAGTTAAGTTGGTTGATGGCAATGAAGTCACCCGCACTGAAATTGAGCGAGTTGTAACAACTCAACCAGTTGAGGCCGTTGTGATTCGCGGCACTGGAGACCCAACAGACATCGCAGTAGCGATGGCAACTGCTGAAGGTAAGACTGGAACAGAATCTGGCAATAAAGAATATGCCAAGCTCTACATCAACCAAGTGTTTGGTTGGGGAGACAAGCAGTTTGCATGCCTAGAAACTTTATGGTTCCGCGAGAGCAACTGGAATCACAAAGCAAAGAATCCAGTAACAGGTGCATATGGAATTCCACAAAGTTTGCCAGGTCGCAAGATGGCAACCTTTGGAGATGACTGGAGAACAAATCCAGTTACCCAAATGAAGTGGGGTGCGGACTACATTGAAGATCGCTATGACACTCCATGCGAGGCTCTAGATTTCTTTTACGATCGCAACTGGTACTAAACCGTTCTAGATGCCTGAATCAACAGCGAACGAATCAACACTGCTCGGTGCAACCGAGATCCGCGCTCTCGCGGCTTCACTGAATACAACTCCAACAAAAAAATTAGGTCAAAACTTTGTCATCGACCCCAATACAGTTCGGCGAATTGTCACGCAAGCACATGTCAGCGAAACCGATGTTGTCGTAGAAATTGGTCCAGGCCTTGGCTCACTAACTTTGGCGCTACTTCCTAAGGTCGCAGAAGTTTTAGCAGTAGAGATTGATCCGGTTTTGGCTGGCGCATTGCCATCTACGATTGCATTGCACGCACCAGATTTAAAAAACAATCTCACCGTTATAAATGCAGATGCGATGCGAATAACTGAGTTGCCGGCTGCGCCTACGCATTTAGTTGCCAACTTGCCTTACAACGTTTCAGTTCCAGTGGTGTTGCACTTCCTAGAAACATTTCCATCACTCAAGGAAATTCTGGTTATGGTTCAGGCAGAAGTTGCAGATCGAATGGCAGCTGGACCTGGCAGCAAAATTTATGGCGTACCTAGCGTCAAGATGGCTTGGTATGGCGAAGTAACAAAAGCTGGTTCAGTAGGACGAAATGTGTTTTGGCCAGCACCGAATGTGGATTCTGGTTTAGTGCGGCTCGTCCGAAAAGATCGTGAATTTGATCCAGAACTGCGCGAAGTTACTTTCACCATCGTGGATGCCG
>JBIKSW010000042.1:0-6278 GCA_044348415.1 Candidatus Nanopelagicales bacterium | reverse complement strand
TGAAGTAAGTGAATGACTGACGGCCACCACCAGGGTTTGTTATTGCTAGTACTTGAGCAACATCGGCATCAAAGTAATTGGTGATGTAAGCCTTGGTGCCATTAAGTACCCAGTCAGATCCCTTGCGAACCGCATTGGTCTTCATGTCGTAAAGGTTTGAGCCAGCGCCAGTCTCCGTCACCCCATGCAAACTGGTCTTTAGACCCTTAACTAGTGGATCAGTGAACTGTTCCTTTTGATGTGCGTGCGCGTGCAATAGGCGAGGTGTAGCACCTTCAGACCAAGAAAGGAGTGCTGGGTTCAAGCCAACGCCGTAGCCGTAAACCTTCTCTTCGACATAAATCATGTCTTCGCGGCCAAGACCTCTGCCACCCAAAGATTCTGGAAGATGCGCACTATAAATATTCTTTGCACCAGCAGCAGCCATGATTTCACGGCGGGCAGTAATGATGTCTTTATGTAGGCGACCATTTTCATCTAGGAACTTTGATTGATCACTCAAGAGGTGATCGAGTGCTTGCTCACGTGGTGCAACTTCGGTTTCGTATAAATCTGCAACTTCAGCAATCACACCTGCTAGGTGTGCTGGAATGTGAAGTTCTACATCAAGTGGGGACGTTACGTGGCTGGTCATTTGATTCCTGTTCGGTTTATTTGAGTGACGTGATTTTCATTTGTTGGTTCCGAGAAATTTAAGGGGATTGGGTTATCCGGTAACGCTATTGTTTCGCAAGATCCAGTGGCGTGCCCCTTGAAGGATGCGCGATGAGAGTAATGCGACATAAGCGGCAAAACATCGCTGGCCATGATCTTTCCTAAGTCACCAGATTTATGCGAGTGCTCACCGCACACTGTTTGTTCATCTGGATGCACATGCGGTCCAACCAAAATTACTGATGTTGGATGCGCTGAATGCATGATGCCGCCAGTTGAAGGCGTTGCATGATCTCCAGTAATAACGATCGTTGTAGTTTTTGCTAGTTCAATCAGTGAATGACAGGCACGATCCAAACTCTCGATCACATCACGCTTTAGTGAAGGAGATTTAGTGTGTCCAGCTTCATCTGTCGCCTTGGTGTGAATGTGAACAAACGAATGCGATTTGCTTAATTCAACTCCAGCCAAAATTCGCGATTCAAAATCTACTTGAATGTTATCCATGTCACTTGGAATGTGAGTTTGAGTCATGGCCAAAGTTTGGGCTAACCCGCGATAGAGAGCAGAACTCGTAACCGCTGCACCCGTTAGCCCCGTGGACTGTTCAAAAGTTTTCAAGCCTGTCTTGCAGCTTGCCCATTTTGTAACAGGAGCAATGAGTTCAAGCTTGCCAGCTTCGCGCCTAGCCTTGTTTATCGGATGCTCTTGCAGAATCTTTACTGCGGCGCTCAGCCAACTTGTCATTAGTTCCGCTGAGGCTCGCGCTGCTGCAGAATCTGAAGCATCATCAAGCGGGAGCGGCTTTAATACTGGATGCAGGTGGCCAAAGAGGGGATCACTGTCGCTGATTTGATGTGACGGTAGGAAAGCGGACTCCAAAATGCATTCACCATTTCTAAGGGGGTGCAACACTGGATTTAGTTCATGTGGCATTACTCGAAGCGCATCGAATAAATCCAAGCAATCCGCTGCATCATCTGAGCTGACTCGACCAATGGCATGAAGTTGTCCATCAAGAATCTGTGCTGGCCGAAGCGCTAAATGAAAATGTGGACGCTCATCTGCAATCTCAATACCCATGCCAATTGCTTCAAGCAAGGCTCGACCAGGAAAAGTTTGGGTCTGACCAAACATGGCCCAGTGACTACGTTCACTTGAAGTTGCTCGTCCTGGACCGAATGGTTGATGGATCCCCGATACTCCGATTCGAGTTAGCTCATCAAGATTTGGAGTGTTTGCAGCTTCTAGTGGTGTCTTGTTATCTAGTTCTTCGGCTGGTTGGTCGCCCAAACCATCAAAGGTGATCAAAATCATGGGAGTACGGTCATCCCACATTGGTGCTGGCTTCACTTAAGCACTCACCTTTAATGCAGCAGCTTGCTGCCATTCCGATTTGATTGTGGCGATTGCTCCATGAACTACCGAGTTTTCCCAGCTCGAGTCATTGGCTTCCAATGACACCCGGATGTCAGATGCAGACAATTTAATTGAAGGAGCGGGAAGTTCAAGCGTCTCAAAACCAAGATCGGAAAACAGAGTTAACTTACTTGCTTCCCATGGACTAAAGATTCGAAGTGCAAACACAGTTCCTTCGGGCACTGACCAAGATTCAGAATCATTCAAATCAAATGGTGTGATTTCAATTTCCACGGCACTCAATTCCGGAATGTCGGCAATTGAGTCTTTGATGATCTTCACGCGAGACTCATACGAAAATGGATTTGCAGAATCGGTATGACGATGCTGACTAGCTGCATGTTCTTGCAGGTTTTCCAGATCCGGATTGGTCACTCCGATAATTATGCGATCAAATTTTTGACTTAGCGCGGTCAGCACTTCCAGATGTTGGTTGTGGAAGGGCTGGAATCTGCCTGTGAAGCAAGCCACGCGCTGAGTCATTGGTTACTTGTTAACACTCAGAGCTTTGATCTTGGAAATCGCTTCATCTGTTTGAATCACATCTGCGTAACGGCGACCGACATCTTGCATGTTTGCATCATGTGGACCAGCATCTTGATCGCCACAAGCATCATCAATTGCAATGGTTCGGAAACCGTATGAGAACGAATCAACGATTGTTGCGCGAACGCAACCTGATGAAGTAACTCCTGTTACCAAGACGGTATCAATGCCATTTGTGGTCAGGATGCTGCTCATGTCAGTGCCAAAGAAGGCCGAAGGGAAGCGCTTCAGGATGTAAACATCGCTGTCATCCCATAGATCCGGGTGAATTTGAGCTTCATAGGATCCTGGATGAATATCGCGAAGTGCCGGAACTTTCCAGCGCGCAAACTCGGTGTCAGTGGACCAAGCAACTGCAGTGTGAATGATTGGAATTCCGGCAGCTCGTGCCGCAGGGAATAGGCGGGCAGCATTCTTGATCGCGCGCTGAGCGTGCTCACTGCGACCTAATGCAAACTTTGGGTCACAAAATGACATCTGAAAGTCAACCGCAATAATGGCAGGCTTTGTACCCCAGCCAACTTCACCTTGTCCGTAACCAGCATTTTCGAATGAATCTGACATGTGCCCTCCAAATGGCAAAATACCCACTTCTTGTATACATCCAATCCAGATTCCGTGCTGGGTTTTGACCAAATTAAGGCTTTCAATGGCAGTCAAGGTCAAAAAGTGGCAGAATTGTATGCAATCCGCATAATCAGGAGCCCAAGTGAGCAGTTTCGACCTCTTTAAGACCGCAGACGAACATGAAGAACTTAGATCAGTCGTCCGAGCTTTGGCAGATGCCAAGATTGCTCCCTTCGCAGCAGAAGTAGATGAAGATGCCCGGTTCCCGCAAGAGGCCTATGACGCGATTGTTGGAGCAGAACTTCAGGCCATACATGTCCCTGAGGCATACGGAGGTGCTGGAGCAGATGCATTGGCTTCGGCAATTGTTGTTGAGGAAATCGCCAGAGCCTGTGCCTCAAGCAGCCTGATTCCAGGCGTAAACAAACTTGCTTCACTTCCGGTTATCCATAGCGGCAGTGAAGAACTAAAGAAAGAGTTTTTGCCAGGACTTGCCTCGGGAGCAACACTTTGGTCATACGCACTGTCTGAGACAGATGCTGGCAGTGATGCGGCCGCTATGAAAACTACGGCTGTTGCCAATGGTGATTCCTGGACGTTAAATGGCTCTAAAAAGTGGATCACTAATGCTGGCGAAAGCCATATCTATACCGTGCTGGCGGTAACCGATAAAGATAAGGGTGCCCGCGGCGGAATTACGGCCTTCATTGTCAAGAAAGATGATCCAGGTGTGAGTTTCGGAGTACCTGAAAAGAAGCTTGGCATCAAGGGTTCACCAACTCGCGAAGTTTACTTAGACAATGTTGTGATTCCGGATTCTCGTCGAATCGGCGAAGTGGGTACTGGCTTTGGAATCGCTATGTCAACACTTGATCACAGTCGGATCGCAATCGCTGCGCAGGCAGTCGGTATTGCGCAAGGCGCATTAGATTTTGCAGCTGGCTATATCAAAGAGCGCAAGCAGTTCGGTAAAGCAATTGCAGATTTCCAAGGTATTCAGTTCATGGTTGCTGATATGTCGATGAAGCTTGAAGCTGCGCGTCAGTTAACTTATGCAGCAGCAGCCCGCAGTGAACGTGGCGATGCTGACTTAACTTTCTTTGGTGCAGCCAGCAAGTGTTATGCATCTGATGTTGCTATGGAGATTACAACTGATGCGGTTCAATTACTTGGTGGCTATGGTTACAGCCGTGACTATCCAGTCGAACGTATGATGCGTGATGCCAAGATCACTCAGATTTATGAAGGAACTAACCAGGTTCAGCGCATTGTGATGTCTCGCCACACTTTGGCTTCTAGATAACTAATGTCACAGGCATCTCCGGAAAGATTGCGCCGAGATGCGCTTGGAATTCTGGCTGCCGCAATTGCTGCTCAATTAGCAGTATCAACTGCGCAACAGGGCTTACCTGCCATGGGACCAATCCTGGCGAGCACATTTGATCTAACAACTTCAGGTGTTGGCTTGCTGCTTGGAACCATAAGCCTTGGTACTGCCGGAGCCGTGATTTTCTGGGGCAATCTAGCCGATCGAATGAATGACCGACTGGTTGCCTTAATAGGCCTAATGGGAACTGCAACATGCTTTGTGATTGCTGCATTCTTTAAAGCATCAGAAGTCGCACATTTCGCACTTATCTTTGCGGGCATCATGATGGCATCGCCGACTGTTGCAATGACTAAGGGATTAGCTAGAAATTTTGTTCACTTAGGAAACATTGGTTTTGCACTTTCAACTAGACAGGCCGCAGTTCCAGTTGGTGGCGTAATTGGCGGCATTGTTTTAACCGGCATTGCAGTTTCATATGGATTGAGCGCTGCACTTTATGCCCTTGCCGGCTTAATCATGCTGAGCGGACTTTTCGTAATCTTCGCTCCAGTTGGAGTTCCCGAGCCACCACGACTAAAAGCTGAGAATCTTCCTTCGGTTAACTGGCGCAGGCTTTCACCAATCCTGATTGCCGCTGCATTCTTTTGTCTGACTCAGTTAGGCATTGTTGCATTACTAACTTTGTACTTAAGCGACAGTAGGGGTTGGACACCAACTCATGCTGGGCAGCTTTATGCCTTGATGATGGCGTTTGTTATCCCATTGCGAATCCGACTTGGGGTAATCAGCGACCGACACCCAACGCAAAGAGTTAAGTTTCAAATTGTGATCGCTCTACTTGGTGCGACTTTGCTCATACTCTGTGCAGTACTAGAGCAGTACGCAATTGTTGTGCCACTGCTTTTCTTGGCGGGAATCACGGCAATGGGTTGGAATGGCCTACTGTTTACAACTGCTGTAATGGCAGTGCCATCAGAACGAGTTGGATTTACCCAAGGGGTTTTACACAGCTTCATCTTCGCCGCTGGTGGGATCTCGCCAATCATCATGTCCCAGATCGTTGAATCCTTCAGTTGGCAGGCGGCCTGGACCGTAATGGCTTTATGCTCAGTTATGGCGGCGGTATCGCTCAAGATGTTTGACCCTTCACCAGCCCAGATAAAGGAAATAGCATGAGTAAGCAACGCGTTGATACCGATCTTTTGGATGAGATTCAGCGACGGGTTTTATGGCTTGCTGTCCGAATGGTTGACTTTGCAAACCGGGAACGCGAACTCAAGGACGACGTCAAAGTTGGTGGCCACCAGGCTTCAAGTGCATCCTTAACTTCGATCATGACCGCACTTTACTTTGATCATTTAGATGGACCAGATCGAGTAAGTGTTAAGCCGCACGCTTCTCCGGTTTTTCATGCAATTCAATACTTGCTTGGAAATCTTGATGAAAGTTACTTAAAGCGTTTGCGCGAATTTGGCGGTCTGCAGTCTTACCCATCACGTACCAAAGATCCAGATGCACCTGACTTCTCGACTGGCTCGGTTGGCCTCGGCGCAGCCGCTCCACTTTTCGCCGCAGCAACCAGACGCTACGTAGATTCACACTTTGGTGAGCGTCCGCACTCTCGATTCATTGCCTTGATTGGTGATGCTGAACTTGATGAAGGCAACGTTTGGGAAGCCGTAGCTGACCCAGCCACTACTGAGCTGGGCAATGTGATGTGGGTTGTTGACTTTAATCGACAGTCACTTGATCGCGTTATCCC
>JBIKSW010000041.1:0-6289 GCA_044348415.1 Candidatus Nanopelagicales bacterium | reverse complement strand
AACCCACAAAAACAAAGCAATTACTAAAACTTTCCTGTGGATAACTATCAGGTTTATCAACACCTAAAATCTAAACCCACACTTATCCACACTTATCCACAGGTTAAATCGGACAACCTCGGTTTTTATCTTAATTAATCCACAATCAAGGGAAAACCCCACTAAAACTAAGAAAGATATCCCCATAGTTATCCACACTGTGTATAGAAGTGACGGATGTTACTAGAGTTACAAACCCCTAGCCTGAGCCTTTATTCGGGCAGTTAGGTCACTTACCTGGTTGTACAAGCTTCGGCGCTCAGCAATTAGCTGGCGAACCTTCCGGTCTGCGTGCATAACTGTTGTGTGATCTCGTCCACCGAACTGCTGCCCAATTTTTGGCAGCGACAAATCAGTTAGCTCACGACACAAGTACATTGCGATCTGGCGCGCAGTTACCAATACCCGAGAACGACTGGCGCCCGTTAAGTCATCAAGGGTGACTCCGAAGTAACTAGCAGTTTGAGCCATAATCAAACTCGCACTAATTTCCGGCCCAGCTGCATCCGATACCAAATCTTTCAGAACAACTTCAGCCAAATCTAAATCGACTGGCGCTCGGTTCAAGCTAGCAAACGCAGTCACTCGGATTAGCGCACCTTCAAGCTCGCGAATGTTAGTTGACATCTTTGATGCAATAAATTCCAAAACCTCAGGCGGTGCGCTTAATCTTTCTTGCGCACTTTTCTTTCGCAAAATAGCGATACGGGTTTCTAGATCGGGTGGCTGAACATCTGTGATCAAACCCCACTCAAAACGTGAACTCATTCGGTCTTCAAAACCTTGAAGTTGTTTCGGCGGCAAATCTGATGTGACAACAATTTGTTTGTTTGCGTTATGCAAAGTGTTAAACGTGTGAAAGAACTCTTCCTGAGTTTGAACCTTGCCAGAAAGAAACTGAATATCGTCAACCAACAAAACGTCAATATCCCTGTAACGGCGCTGGAATTCCTTGGCTTTATCATCACGAATTGAGTTAATAAATTCATTAGTAAATTCTTCCGAACTTACATATCGAACCTTTGATCCCGCGTAAAGAGTTCTGGTGTAATGACCGATCGCATGAAGCAAGTGTGTTTTTCCAAGACCAGATTCACCGTAAACGAAAAGTGGGTTGTATGCCTTAGCTGGCTGTTCGGCTACTGCGCGGGCCGCCGCGTGAGCAAAACGGTTTGACGAGCCAGGCACAAATGTGTCGAAAGTATATTTTGGATTTAACCGACTTCCTTCTTCGGAAGTTCTAGGTGCTGGCGCCGGTCCACGACTAGCTTGAGGAGGCAGCGCCGGGTTTGGATCTGATTGCAAACCAATTGACTCAATATCAGCGTAAGTCGAATCAGCCAATTCATCAGTTGCTTCGTCATCAAGATCTGGAGCTATTGACTCGTCCACTGTTACCGCTAAGCGCATTTCGCGACCTAGGGTGGCAGAAAGCGCGTCACACACAATCGGGCTTAAGCGACTTTCTAAAACGTCTTTTGTAAATTCATTAGGAGCTGCAACTAGAGCGGTGTCGCCAACAATTCCAAGGGGGCGAGTCAGAGTTACGAACGCTCGCTGCTGAGGAGTAAGTGCTCCGGATGACAAAGACTCTAAAGTTCTCGCCCAAACCTCGTTAAGGTCCAGATCTTCCATGTCGCTCCTTGAATCCAAGTTTGCAGGTGGGGAATAATTTCTTTCCACAGGCTCGGACTATGCAGACTACGGCCTGTGGATACCGCCTGACAAGTTGTTTTCCACAGGAGAACGATTCAATTTTTGAGTTTGACCGAAACCAGTAATTACCCGTATCTTTAGGAAGTTAATACCGAGTTCGATGTGCACTTCGTCGAATGTTCACGAACCTAAAAATTCGTGGATGTCCGATGGCCAATCGCCTCATCCCTACTTCCTTATGGAGTGTCACTTATGACAAAGCGCACCTACCAGCCAAATAAGCGTCGTCGTGCCAAGAAGCACGGTTTCCGTAACCGCATGAGCACTCGCGCCGGCCGTGGCATTCTTGCCTCACGCCGTGCAAAGGGACGCTCAAAGCTTTCCGCCTAATCTGGCATTCGGCTTTAAGTAAATGCTTCCCGCCTCGGCGAGGTTGCGTAAGTCCTCTGAAATTTCAGCTGTTATGAAATCAGGCACAAGGTTTTCAGCAAAATTGGTGGTTCTACACGTGGCTCAAAGTTCAAGCGAACACACAAAAGTAGCCTTTGCCGTGGGTAAAAACGTTGGAAACTCAGTAGTTAGGCACAAAGTAACCCGCCAACTACGCCATGCAATTACCCCACTAATTGCCAGTTTTCCAACCGGATCTCACGTTGTGGTTCGGGCTCTTCCGGATTCGAGCCAGGCTAGCTTTACCCAACTTTCTGAGAACCTAAAGTTTGCTCTTTCCAAAGTGACTAAGCCATGAACCGATTTCTAGAACCAATTAAGCAGCTGTGGGACATGACTTTCGGCCGACTTTTTGTTGCAATGCTGGTTGGCCTCATCCGCGCTTATCAGATTCTGCTTAGCCCACGCATTGGCCAAGTTTGTCGCTACTACCCAACCTGTTCGCACTATGGGCTAGAGGCAATCAAGGTTCACGGAGCAGGTAAAGGCAGCCTGCTGGCAGCTTGGCGAGTAATGCGTTGCCACCCATGGGCAACCGGCGGAATCGAATACATTCCAGCCAAAGGAACTTGGGTCAACAGAGAAGTAATTGAAAATTCAACTAATAATGATAGGCAGGTTATTGGCGCATGAGCCTTAATCCATTGGTATGGCTAGAAACTCTGGTTAGTTGGGTTTTGGTTAGCTTCCACTCGTTAACTTCTATGGCCTTCCCCGCAGATAGTGGATGGGCCTGGGGCCTTGCCATTGTGATGTTGGTGATCTTGATCCGCATCATTTTGATCCCGCTTTTCGTAAAGCAGATTAAGAGCCAGCGAAACCTTCAAATCATCCAGCCACAAGTAAAGGAAATTCAAAAGAAGTATGCCGGAGATCGGGAGCGCCAATCCCAAGAGCTAATGAAGCTCTATAAAGAAACTGGCACCAACCCGCTATCTAGCTGCTTGCCAATCTTGGCGCAGGCACCAATTTTCTACGCGCTGTTCGTTGTACTTCAAGGCATTGCCATGAGCCAGCCAAAGGGCGTGCTAACTGATGAATTAGTTGAATCAGCTCGCAACGCAACAATCTTGGGCGCCCCAATTTACGGCACGTTTATGAATCGGGCAGAGACTGCAAACCCAACCGCAACTCTCTGGGTCACACTTTTGTTGATCTTCTTGATGACCCTTACTTCATTCCTTACTCAGCGCCAACTGATTGTTAAAAACACCGCACCTGATAATCCGATGGTTCAGCAGCAAAAGATTTTGCTTTATGTATTCCCAATCATTTTTGCTGTCACCGGCATCAATTTTCCAATCGGTGTTTTGCTTTATTGGTTCACCACAAACCTTTGGACAATGGGCCAACAGTTCTACGTGATCCGAAATAGTCCACAACCAGGCACCCCAGCATTCGACGCATTAGAAGCTAGAAAAGCCGCCAGAAAATCAAAGAAGAACCCAGAGTCCACGACTGAAATCGAGCCAACCCCAGAGGTAAAACCAGCTCGGCAACAGCCGAAAAAGAAGCCGAAAAAGAAGCGCAAATAGTTTCACGTGAAACTTATCAACCACTTAGATAAATAACCCAAACTAAATTTCCAACACAGAAAGGCCAAATCAAATGGCTGAAAAACTCTCACTACTTGAGCAAGAAGGCGAAATCGCTGCTGACTACTTAGAAGGTTTGCTAGACATCGCAGACTTTGATGGCGACATCGACATGGACGTGGAAAACGATCGCGCCACTGTAAGCATTGTCGGGGCAGACCTGTCTCAGCTTGTAGGCAAAAAAGGTGAAGTTCTTGATGCTCTTCAAGAACTAACTCGCCTGGCAGTAACTCGCGAAACCGGAGAACGTTCCCGCTTGATGCTTGATATTTCAGGCCATCGCGCTGCTGTAAAAGCCAAACTAATTGAGGTTGCAAAAGAAGCTGCAGCAAAAGCAATTGAAACCGGCGAAGAAGTTGAACTTAAGCCAATGAACGCTTTTGAACGCAAGGTAGTCCATGACGCAGTTGGCGAAGCCGGTGCTTCAAGTGTTTCTAAGGGCGAAGAACCAAAGCGCCGAATTGTGGTCCTTCCGGCCTAGTTTCACGTTTCACGTGAAACATTTATCGAAAGACTAGTTCAGTGAAAGAAATCACCGAGGTTTATCCAGAAGCTGCGGAAAACCTTGCCCGATTCGCGCACTGGTTAGCCGGGGCAGGCGTAGAACGTGGCTTTTTAGGCCCACGCGAAGTAGATCGAATTTGGGATCGCCACATCGCAAACTGCGCAGTTGTTGAAGAACTAATACCAGCCGACTCAAAAGTTTTTGATATTGGCAGTGGGGCTGGATTGCCCGGGCTAGTTCTTGCAATAGTTAGACCAGACATCACAATTGGCTTAATTGAGCCGTTGATGAGACGCTCGGAATTCTTAAAGGAAGTAGTTGCAGACCTTGGAATCACGGAACAAGTAACAGTTATTCGAGGCAGAGCTGAAGAACTTAAGGGTCAAACCGCTCCCGTTGTTACTGCTCGTGCTGTTGCACCACTAGGAAAACTGCTCACTTGGTCATTACCGCTGACATCTAAGGGCGGGGTAATCCTGGCCATGAAAGGCAGTTCAGCAGCAACCGAAATTACTGACGCTAAAGAAATTCTCAATGGCCGCAAGGCTGAAATCGTTCTGTGCGGCGAAGGCGTCGTTGATCCACAGACCACCGTCGTACGGGTGACCACCTAACATAAGCGTCAGGCATTTGCCCTACGCTTAAGACTCAAGTTAGTAATACTGGGGTTAAGAAATTAGGTTGGCAAAATGGCTTACGCCGATGACGAAGACACACCTTTAGCAGCCGCTGCGGCCGCTGCGGTCTACGTTCGACGTGGACTTAAAGGTACTTTTGCCAAACCTAAACAAACTCGGATTATCACTATTGCCAACCAAAAAGGTGGCGTAGGAAAGACAACATCTGCGGTAAATCTGGCTGCTTCAATGGCTCTGGCAGGGCTAAACGTTTTGGTTATTGACCTTGATCCCCAAGGAAATGCCAGTACCGCCTTTGGTATTGATCACTACGAAGATGCCAGCGGATCTTTCGATGTTTTGCTTGATGGTGAATCAATCGCAGACATGATGAGTGCCGCCCAAGGCTTTGATTCCTTATGGGTATTGCCCGCAACCCTGGATTTAGCAGGCGCGGACATCGAACTCATTTCCACCGTTGATGAAGCTAAACGACCATTTTTGCTAAAGGCTGCCTTGGCAGACTTCCTGGCTGAGCACGAAATGGACTACGTATTCATCGATTGCCCACCAAGCCTAGGTTTGCTAACAATTAATGCCTTGGCTGCCGTGAAAGAAGTATTGATCCCAATCCAGTGTGAGTTCTATGCCTTAGAAGGTGTGCAGCAACTACTCCGGACCATTGAGTTCGCCAAAGAGCGACTGAACCCAGATCTAGAAGTCAGCACTATTTTGCTGACTATGTACAACTCCACGACAAACCTTTCAGCCTCCGTAGTTGAAGAAGTTCGGGGCTACTTCGGTAAAAAAGTCCTTGAAACCGTGATCCCAAGATCTATTTATGTCGCAGAAGCCCCATCATTTGGGCAATCTGTGATGACTTATGACCCAGGATCAACCGGGGCAGTGGCCTATTTGGCTGCAGCTCGAGAAATCACCGAACGTAAGCAGAAGGGTTAATGCAATGGCAAAACGACAGAGTCTAGGCCGCGGCTTAGGGGCCTTGATCCCAGATGTTTCACGTGAAACTACAACAGCCAAGTCAAAGAGTGGAACCGGTGCCAAGCCAGCGAAGAAGGCTGCAGCTACTGCGCCTAAAAAAGCTGCGCCTGCGACCAAATCCACAGCAAAGCCAGCAAGTAAAGCCGCTACCAAGTCAACAGCCGCCGCCGCTCCAGTAACTAGCCAAGCCCCAGCTGCGATCGCAGGCTTAACATTCGCAGAGCTGCCTGTACGTTCCATCGTTCCAAATGCCCAGCAACCACGTCAGGTATTTGATGATGAGGCATTGGCTGAGTTAGTGCACTCAATCCAAGAAGTCGGATTAATGCAGCCAATTGTGGTGCGTCCAACAAAGGGCGGGGGATATGAACTTGTCGCAGGCGAACGCCGATTACGCGCTACCAAAAAGGCCGGATTCAAGACGA
>JBIKSW010000040.1:0-6305 GCA_044348415.1 Candidatus Nanopelagicales bacterium | reverse complement strand
CTCTGGCTAGAAAAGTCTTCATGATGCGCGATTTCGATTTCAGCATCGAACCAGGGGCTTCCGTGCCAGATCCTTACTCACAAGATGACGAAGCTTACGAACATGTCAAAGAACTGCTCGAATCAGCGATCGATGGTTTGATCGCAACGATTTGGAATCTTTAGCCTGAATTAACTGTGGGAGCTGGGATTTTGCCCCAGCTCCCACAGTTACGTATTTGACTAAACGTCAGCAAACGTAAAGGTAATCTTTTTCTTCACAGCCTTACCTTTTTTGCCTGCGGTACAACTAGCAGTCATGGTCCCAGTTTTGCCCTTCAACTTTGCTTCGGTCGTTTTTAGCTTCTTGGCCACATCGCTTGCTGAAATGGTAGTTTGATATTCACCCGATTTGGTTTTCTTGCTCTTTACCAGGGTTGCTTTCTTTTTTCCATTTCCAGTGACTGTAATCGTGCACTTTGCATTAGGTGCAGTCGTCAAACGAATCTCTTGCTCTTTGCCGTCGGCGCCCTTACCAAATGTGTATCCTCCAGCACTACTTTGCGCAGGTATGGCAAAGTCAACTGAACCACCCTTAGAATTATCTAATGCCATACCGCTCATGCCTGATGGCGCATCAGCAAACTTGATGTTTGTGGTTCCAAGGACATTGCGCAAGAACATGGATGGACTTGGGTTAGGGTTTGGAATTCTGATTACAACTGGTGAAACCTTAGAAAAGTTGGCAGTACCAGCCATTGAGGCAAAAACTCCAGATCCACCGGTTATCAAAACATCAGCAGACATGGTCACGCTATTGCTGTAGGTTTTTACGCCGGTGGAGTCGGCAGCGCTAACAGTGCCACCAGTTGGATCAATATTGATTACCTGCTTTATTGTCCCTGCCAACTTTGAGCCATCTGCAAAGGCCATTGCCCACGAACAAGATTGAAATCCGTACATGTCAATAACAAATCCCGAATCGACTACGTCAATTTGAGCTACTCCGTTCTGGAACTTCATGGACGTATCAGTTTCATGATTTAAGTCGCAAGTCTGTTCCATTGTTCCGGACAGTCCTAAAGCTGAATTTGTTACTGTTCCTGACAAATCAACACCGGTCTGAATTTGATCCCCATTTACAACGCAATCCATGGTGTTACCAACTGCGGAGGTGCGAAGTGCTCCAAATAGAGTTCCGAGTTCCATCGATTGGGTAGTGTTGGATGGATCAATTGTTTTTGTTACACCTCCATATGAGCAAGTCATTGTTTGAGTGCTTGTCATTTCGGGCTTGGCCATCGAGACACTAAAGTCGCCAGGGTTCATGGTTGCAGCCCGTGCCGGTGAAGACACACTAGACAAAATCAAGCACCCACAAAGAATCAAGATCAGTCTTAATTTATTCATTTTCGAAACCTCCTGACTCTGGCTTACTCCTAATCAGAGACAATTTCAAGCAAATTTTGGCAATAACTTTTGGGGAATAATGCAAAAGTCCTACGAAGTGGGTGGCTTCTAGCAATCTAGAATCTTGCGCTAGCATCTGGCTTAACTCCTAAAAATGCAAGGGAATACAAAATGGCACCAGTTCAGATTCGCAAGCTAGTCACATACACCGAAGAGACTCGCATTGAAGGTGGCAAAATTGCTGCCACTCCGCTTCGCATGTTTGCCGCTGCTGCAGTTCTTACTAACCCTTGGGCGGGCCGTGGTTTCGTAGAAGACCTAAAGCCAGAGATTCATGATTTAGCACCACAGCTTGGCGAAATCCTTACTGCCGCCATTTTGGACATGACTGGTTCGGGCGAAGCTGTTGAAGGTTACGGCAAGGCCGCTGTAGTTGGTACTTCCGGTGAAGTTGAGCATGCTTCTGCATTGATTCACACTCTGCGTTTTGGAAATCATTACCGCACCGCCGTTGGTGCAACCAGTTACCTATCTTTTACAAATGTGCGTGGCGGACCTAATTGCCCAATTTCAATTCCATTGATGCACAAAGCCGATGAAGGTATGCGTTCGCATTACTTAACTATTCAATTCTCAATCAACGATGCACCAGCACCAGATGAAATTGTGGTGGCACTTGGCGCATCAATTGGCGGACGTCCGCATCACCGAATCGGTGATCGTTACCAAGATCTTAAGGATCTAGGAAGCAATGCAAATTAGTTTTGCACTTCCTGATTCAATAACTTCTGGCAAGACTCCTAACGGCACAGCCTGGAGTCGAGTAGGTTCCGGCGAAACTCTAGTTCTACTCCACGGTGTTGGTATGAATAAAAGTGTCTGGGCGCCCGAAGTTAACTTGTTGAGTGATTCCTTTGACGTTCTTGTGTATGACATGTGGGGTCATGGTGACAGCGATCTACCTGCTGGTGAATTAAGTCTGACTGATTACACAAATCAATTAGCGAAGTTGTTGTCCGAGTTAGGCATATCCGAAGCATTTGTTGCAGGACATTCCATGGGTGGCTTGATTGCAATTGACTTTGCTTTGAATCACTCAGAAATGTGTTTAGGTATGTGTGCGCTTAATGCTGTGTTTAACCGAACGCCAGCACAAAGTGAAGCAGTTAAGAAACGGGCAGCTGATTTAGCTGCTGGTGGAGTTAGCGTGAACCTATCTGAAACATTGGAACGTTGGTTTGGCCAAGCTGGAACGCATGAGTTTCCAGAAGCCGAAGCACTTGCTAGAGAGTTGCTTTTGGAGGTAAATCCAAAGGGCTACGAAGCGGCCTATTCTGTATTTGCAGTATCAGATAAGGCACATCTGAATACACTGCCAAATCTTTCGGTGCCGTCACTGTTTTTCACATCCGATGGTGACCCAAACTCAACCCCAGAGATGAGTTTGGCAATGGCTGCCTTGGCACCAAATGGTTCGGCAAAGGTATTAACTGGTCACCGTCACATGATGACGCTGACTTCGCCCATTGAGGTTTCTGCGACCTTAGCCACATTTACGCAATCCGTTACCAAGTAGGGCTGGAAGGTAAGAGGATATGACCATGAAGTTTTCACTGTTTGCCCACATCGAACGCTACGACGATTCAGTTTCACATAAGCAACTGCTAGATGAGCTAACTGAGTTCACGCTAATGGCCGAAGCCGGTGGCATGGAAACAATCTGGATTGGCGAGCATCACGCAATGGAATACACAGTTGCGCCTAACCCATTCATTAACTTGGCCTACTTGGCTGCAAAGACCACAAAGATTCGCCTCGGAACCGGCAATGTCATTGCCCCGTTTTGGCATCCGATTCGACTTGCTGGCGAAGCCGCGCTTTGCGATTTAACGAGCAATGGTCGCCTAGACCTTGGTATTGCCCGCGGTGCTTACATGTTCGAGTATGAAAGAATCATGCCTGGCCTTGATGCCATGGAAGCTGGACTGCGAATGCGCGAACTAGTTCCTGCTGTTCAACAATTGCTGATTGGTAACTACACCCATGACGGCGAGTACTGGAAATTCCCCGAGACAACTGCGGTGCCAACTGCAATTCAAAAACCAATTCCAATTTGGATTGCTGCCAGAGATCCACACACCCATGATTTTGCGGTTGCAACTGGGTGCAATGTTCAAGTAACCCCACTAGCCAATGGCGATGAAGAAGTTGCTAACTTGATGGAAAAGTTCAATACAGCTTGCGCAGCCCATCCGGAAGTGCCGCGACCAAAACTTATGCTCTTGATGCATACATATGTTGCAAAGACCGAGGCCGAGCTTATGAAGGGCTCTGCCGCGCTACAAAAGTTCTTCCTTTACTTTGGAAAATGGTTTAAAGCCGAAGCGCCAATTAAGAATGGTTTCATCGAGCCAATTACCCAGGCCGAAATTGATGCCCAACCTAATTTGGCACCGGAAGTTATGCGTAAAAACTGTTTAGTAGGCACACCTGCTGAAGTGATTGCCCGCCTTAAGTCCTATGAGGATATGGGTTACACCCAGTTCAGCATTTGGCTAGATAGCGCAATGTCCTACGAAGAAAAACGCGACAGCCTAAAGTTGTTTATCGACGAAGTTATGCCTGCCTTCTCGTAAGGGAATTCAGGCTCACTCACCAGGAGTTTTCATGGCATTGGAAAGTTTCCAGCAATTCATTAATGGCAAGTTCGAAACAGCCAACGAAACTTTTGACAGCATCGATCCTGCAAACGGAAACGTTTGGGCAAAAATGCCTAAGGCTAATGAAGTAGATGTAGATAAAGCTGTTACAGCAGCGCACCGCGCCTTCACATCTGGAGTTTGGCCAACTCTGAATGCCAGTGCGCGTGGAAAACTTCTTTACAAGCTCGCTGACTTGATGGCTGCAAATGCTGATGTGCTGGCCGAACTTGAAACTAGAGACACTGGAAAGATTCGCCGCGAAACTCGAGCTGTAATTCTTTACATCTCTGAGTATTACCGATACTTCGCAGGCCTTGCTGACAAACTTCAAGGCGCGCATTTCGATGTTGATAAACCCGACATGGAGGCTTACACGCGTCGCGAACCAATTGGTGTTGTAGCCGCCATTGTTCCGTGGAACTCTCAAATGTTTTTGTCGGCCGTAAAGCTAGCTCCTGCACTTGCTGCCGGTTGCACTGTCGTACTCAAAGCTTCCGAAGATGGTCCTGCTCCCCTGCTGCACTTTGCCAAGTTGGTTGATGAAGCAGGTTTTCCACCAGGAGTCGTAAACATCATCACTGGAATGGGTGATTCTTGTGGCAAGGCCTTAACAAGTCATCCACTAATCGATCGCATTGCATTTACTGGTGGGCCAAACACTGCAAAGCAAATAGTTGCCAACTCTGCCAACAATTTGGCTGCAGTTTCACTAGAGCTTGGTGGTAAATCTCCAGTTCTAGTGTTTGAGGACGCAGACTTGGAAAGTGCAGCAAACGCCATTGTCTCTGGCATCTTCGCCGCAACGGGTCAGAGTTGCGTGGCTGGTTCGCGTTTACTTGTTCATGAAAATGTGCACGCGCAGTTAATGGAAATCTTGAGTGCTAAAGCCAAGCGAATCAAGATCGGCGATCCACAAGACTTAGCGACCGAGATGGGTCCACTTGCTACTAAACGTCAACTTGTTCACGTCCAAGATGTTGTAGATCGCAGTGTTGCAGCTGGCGCAAAACTAATCACAGGTGGCAAGATCCCAACCGGATTTGATGCTGGCTTCTACTACGAGCCAACGATCTTAGATTGCGCTGAACCATTTGTTGCTTGTGTGCAAGAAGAAATCTTTGGTCCAGTCTTGAGCGTTTTGAAATTCAAGGACGATGCTCAGGCGCTAGCGATGGCAAATGACAGTGAATACGGTTTGGCTTCTGGAGTATTCACAAGGGACATTGGCCGGGCTCACAGATTTGTTCGCTCGCTTAGAGCCGGAATTGTTTGGGTTAATACCTATCGAATGATTTCACCTATGGTGCCATTTGGTGGTTACGGCCAAAGCGGAACTGGACGCGAAGCCGGCGCTGAATCAATTTTGGATTACACCCGAACTAAATCTGTTTGGATTAACACCAGCGAAGCGCCAATCAGCGATCCATTCATAATGCGCTAGGCAAAATCTTTCTAGCCAGCATTGCTCTAATCAACAACGGTGAAAGCCTTAGTGTCAGCAAAAATCAGGCTGCCATCTTCTGCTGAAAAATCTGAGACTGTCAAAACATAATTTCCCGCAGCCAAATCCCCTAGGTCAAGTTTCCAATCAGACCTGTCGGGGCAAGCAAGTTCTGCAGTAGTTGCTCCTGAGTCCTTGACATCTCCACCTTGCGAAAGTTCCCAGGCAACATTTGCTTCAAACGTGCAGGCGGAACCTGCGATTAAAACTGGGTTTGAAACATTGCTTCGATCAAGTAAGTCAATCCAAACGCTTGCTAAAACATCAAAACCCGCGACTGGGATAAACTCTTGCGAAAAATCCACATGGCCTGCAAGTGAGTCTGAAGCTACGCCGTCAACTGTAAATTTCACTGAGGTAATCGTTGGATTATTTCCAATCAAAGTCCAAACAATTTGGTCAATGGCTCGTTGTTCGGATTCTGAGCCAAATGAAATCCGGCCAAGAGATAAATCAACCGTTGCAACGCCGTCTACGGTTGTGACGCTGTTTACCTTGGTTCCGTTGTTCCAAAGCGTGCGGTGATCCCCATCAAAAGGCGGTAGCTGACCATCAACCAACATGATCAAAGAATTCAATCCTTTGTCATCACCTAGGTCATTTTCAGTTTTGCTGACCTGATGGACTTCACGAATTAGTCGAAATCCTCGGGAAGTCTCGCTTACAAAGTAGAAGGAATAATCCTGAATTTCTTGTATCGCCGGTTTCGCAGAC
>JBIKSW010000039.1:0-6314 GCA_044348415.1 Candidatus Nanopelagicales bacterium | reverse complement strand
CTGGCTCGCAAAATCAATGACTTGGCAGAACGCACTCGCACAAACAAGTTGTCGCCAGATGAGTTAAGTGGTGGCACATTTACGATTACTAACACTGGCAGTCGCGGCGCCCTATTTGATACTCCAATCATCAACCAACCTCAGGTAGCAATCCTGGGTACTGGCGCTGTTGTAAAGCGTCCAGTAGTTACTACAGATGACACTGGCGCTGACGTAATCTCAGTTCGCCAAATGGTTTATCTAGCATTGACTTACGATCACCGCTTAGTTGACGGCGCAGATGCCGCTCGTTTCTTGTCCGCCATAAAGGCGCGCTTGGAAGAAGGCGCATTTGAAGCAGATCTCGGTCTCTAACTCAACTCGCTCAATTAAACATTTCGTAGCAAGGTAGATACATGCGCATCGTAATTGGTGGTTCCTCAGGCTTGATTGGAACCGAGTTGGTAGATTCCCTTCGCAAGGATGGGCATGAAGTACTCCGACTTGTTAGGCGCAAGCCAACTGCATCTTCGGAGATTTACTGGAATCCAGCCACAGGAGAACTTGATTTCGCGCAACTAACCGGGTGTGACGTCATCATCAACCTGGCTGGCGCCGGCGTTGGTGACGGCCGTTGGACTGAAAAGTACAAGGCATTGATTCTGTCATCGCGTGTTGACTCAACTTCCCTACTTGCAAAAGCTGCAGCAGAAGTTAAGCCTGAGGTATTTATTGCTGGCAGCGCTATCGGTTGGTACGGCGAAACCGCTGATCGCCAAGTGGATGAGACAAGTCCAGCTGGATCTGGTTTCTTGGCTGATGTTGTAGTTGCGTGGGAAAAAGCAAGTGAACCAGCCAGAGCTGCAGGCGTACGAGTTGTAAACATTAGAACTGGATTAGTAGCTGCCAAACAAGGTGGTGCCTGGAGTCGCTTGCTACCAATTTTCAAGTTGGGCGCTGGTGGAAAACTAGGTTCTGGCAAACAGTATTGGTCCTTCATTTCAATGCGGGATGAAATTGCCGCAATCAAATTTGTAATTTCGAATTCAAAAATTAGCGGCCCAGTGAATTTAACTGCTCCCGAGCCTGCAACGAATGCTGAAGTCACTAAGGCAATGTCTAAAGTTTTCAATCGGCCAGCACTATTGCCAGTGCCTTCATTTGCTTTGAAGACGATACTTGGCGAATTCTCTCAAGAAGTACTGGGAAGTGCGCGAGTGATTCCTAGAGTTCTTATAGATGCAGGTTTTGAGTTCCAAGATCCAGACATTGAAAGTGCGATGCGCACTCTGGCCGCTAAGTAGTTTTACTATGGGCATACCTTCGAAAACCGATGTTGTCATAATTGGCGCAGGCGTGGCCGGATTGGCTGCAGCCCGACGATTATCAATTGCCGGTCGCGAAGTTTGTGTTATCGATGCAAGCGATGAAATCGGTGGTCGAATCCGCACTGATCAAGTTGATGGACTTCTCTTGGATCGCGGGTTCCAGCTATACAACCCTTCTTATGAAGAAGGAATCAGTGTGCTAGATCTAAAGGCGTTAGACGTAAAGAGCTTTTCACCCGGGGTAATTGTTTCGATAGATGGCCGGAACTACAAAATGGCTGATCCGAAACGCGAACCTTCGTGGGCAATCGATAGTTTGCTGGCACCAGTTGGAAAGATTTCTAGCAAGTTAAAGTTTGCTCGTTACGCAGTGGGATTGGCTCTGACAAAAACTAAGTCGGCAAGTTACGATCAACGAACTGATGCGTTTTTACGGGCAAAGTTTGGTCAAGACCTAACTGATAAAGTCTTGCGACCATTTCTAGCTGGAGTTTTCCTTGAGCCAGAGCTAGCAACGTCAAAGAGATTTTTAGACATTTCGCTCAAGTCATTCATTGCTGGCTCGCCTGGTGTGCCTCGTGCTGGCATGCAGGCAATCCCTCGTCAGTTAGCTACACAACTACCAAGTGGCAGTATCCATTTAAACGTCACTGCAAAAGCTGTGGCAAGCACAATGGTTCGCACAGATTTAGGTGACATTAGGTGTCGAGCGGTAGTGATAGCCACTAACGCTCGTAGTGCTGCGCTCTTGATTCCAAGCCTTAAAGTTCCAACAAGTAACGCAGTTACCACTTGGTATCACCTTGCGGACTGCGCTGGATCTGACTTGACTGAAGGAAAAAGCACCCTAGTTATTGACGGTAAGAAATTCAGTGGATCATTCGATGATCCATCTCGTCCGCTAGTAAACACAGTAGTGATGACCAACAACGCACCATCATATGCAACCGACGGACGGGCTTTGATTTCGTCGTCGGCATTAGGCGTTCATTCGTCAGCACAAGCCGAACAGCAGGTTCGCTCACACCTAGCAGCGCTTTACAAAGTTCCTACTAGCAACTGGACTCACGTTGCCACTTATCCAATCCCGGATGCCTTGCCAATGATGGCGCCACCACATGATGTTGAACAATCAGTTCGGCTATCGGATGGCGTGTACATATCTGGCGATTACCGCCAAGTGTCATCAATTAACGGAGCGTTAGCCAGCGGTAGGCGTGCTGCAGAAGCACTACTTACTGACGATCTCTAGATCAAACTTCCTGGTTCAAGCACGGTTTCACTAACTTCGCCATTTAAAAGTTCAACTCGATATCCTTTTGCCTTGCTATCAGCGGTATCGACAACCAACTCAACTGGATTCACACCTTCGTAAACAATCGCAGCATGATCATCTGTCGCATAAGACTTTGGCAAAGTTTCATTTGAGACGAGTGAGTGCAATAGTGGTCTGCGCTGTGCTTCGGTATCGTAATGAACGCCATTTCCATAAGGCAACAACGCTAGACCGTTAGTTACAGTTTCAAGTTTTGGTCCAAATGAATCAGTCGGACCACCCACGTGCCAGCAAATTGATCCCGCGCTTACGCCACCGAGTACAACTCCGCGTTCCCAAGCATCTCTAGCGGCTACGTCTACACCATGCAATTTCCAGATTGCTAGCAGATTTGCAACTGAGCCACCACCAACCCAAACCAGATCAGCGCGACCAAATGCCTCATCAACTGGGACGTTTGGTTGCGTGAATAGTGCCAAGTGTTCTGCTTCGACACCAAGGCTGGAAACCGCCTGGTAGCTGGTAGCCAGATAGCTCGGATTGTCACCACTAGCCGTCAATACAAAAAGCACTCGCGGTCTAGTCTTTCCCGTTAGTTCAAGTGCTCGCTTGAATATCTGACCCGGAACAACCACTCCCCAGCGATCGGTTTGAATAAAACCGCCGCTAGAAGCAACTATATGCCGTTTGGTCACGAAGTTGCAGCCTTATCCAATTCCAAACTTGAATCTGCATGCAGTGGACCTTCGGTTTTGCCCAGCTTGCTTGGCCACCAAATCTTTGCGCCAATGTCGTATGCAAGTGCAGGGACCAAAAGACTTCGGACAATGATTGTGTCGAGCAAGACACCAAATGCGACTGCGAATCCAAGCTGAGCAAGGAACACCAGCGGCAAGGTGCCGAGTACTGCGAACGTCGCAGCCAGCACAACGCCTGCGGAAGTAATTACGCCACCAGTTACGGTAAGACCCTTGAGAATTCCAGGACGGGTACCCAACTTGATTGCTTCTTCACGTACTCGAGTCATCAAGAAGATGTTGTAGTCGATACCGAGTGCTACCAAGAATACGAAGGTGAACAGAATGAAGGATCCATCTGCGCCTTCGAATCCAAATAGGTACTTAAAGACCAGATGACTGATTCCTAAAGTTGCACCGAATGAAATCACAGTGGTGATTAGAAGGAGTACTGGCGCAAATATGCTTCGTAGCAATAAGGCCAAGATCAGCCCGATGACTACCAGGGCAACCGGCAAGATCAGATTTCGATCTCGTTCATTTGTAACCTGAACATCGAAGTTAACCGCTGTTGTTCCACCAACGAGAGCAGTTTCGCTAGCTTCCTTAGCTATCTCTCTGATGCCTGGAATATATCCTTGCGACTCAACTGAGTCCGCTGGCTTATCCAGGATGATTTCAATCTGCACTAAACCGTCAATTACAACTGGAGTAGGTTCTGGTCCACCTGGGATGAATGGTGTTGTAGTTTGCTTTACTTCGGCAACACCTTCTGCCTCACTCAAAGCGGCCATTAATGCATCTTTATCGGCTTCTGGCGCGATAACAATTGTCGGATCCCCAGATCCAGCCGGGAAGTGCTCGGAAAGTTTTTCCAAGCCAATTACCGAGTCAGGTCTGCCAGTGAATGCATCAGTTGTGGCTAGGCCGTCTGTCTTTAGCTGAGTAGCAAATCCCATGGCAATGATTAAGAGACCACCAGTGATGATCCAAGTTGGGCGAGGCTTGCGTCCAACTAAACCGGCAACCTTAGACCATAGACCTGAAAGTTTTTCGTCCTCGTCATCATGCATTGGGCGCTTTGGCCAAAATATCCAACGACCGGTGAGAACCAGAATTGCCGGCAACATAGTAAGCATTACTAATTGCGCTGCTAGAATGCCGATTGCTGCAACAGGTCCCAATGAACGAACGGATGCTAGGTCCGAAAGACCCAGAACCAAAAGACCTGCAATAACTGTGAGACCGGAAGCAGCGATCGGTTCTACGACACCCTTCCAGGCAACAACCATGGCGTCGACACGGCTTTCATAATGATGCAGCTCTTCTCGATATCGCGCGATGAGCAATAGCGCGTAATCCGTAGCGGCACCGATAACCAGAACGAAAAGAATTCCCTGGGATTGACCATCAAGATCTAAGATTCCTTCTTTGGCTAACAGGTAAACAACGCCACCTGCAGCTGCCAGCGCAATCACTGAACAGAACAGCGGAATAATCCAAAGGACTGGTGAGCGATATACGAAAATCAAAATCAATGCCACGACGGTTAATGTTGTGCGCAACAAATCTTCATCAATTGATCCAAAGCTGCCAAACAGGTCTGCGAGGATTCCACCAATACCAGTGACATGTGATTCAAAACCTGGAACTTCGCTGGCAAGGACTCTCATTGCCTTAACAACTTCAGGTAACGCTGGCTTTTCATTTTCTAGTGGCTCTGCCAACGCATCGTTATCAAGCGGAATAGACATCAAGATGGCTTCACCATCTTGTGATGGGAACGGAATTAACTGAGCACCGTCCGCTAAGAAATCTCCAATTACTGCATCAGTTCCAGGAACTGGTGTAGTTGCTAACGCAACGCCAAATTCACCAACAGCGGCTACCCCGGCAGCATCGGCTGGACCGGTGAAGATAACAAGCGCCGGAAGTACTGAAGTATCTTGCGAAGTAAACTTGGTGGCCAGCTCTGAAGCCCTGGTGGACTCAGCTGAAGTTGGCAAGAAGCCAGCATTATCGTTCTGCTGAACACTCGATAGCTTTCCAAACAATGGTCCAGCAACACCGGATATGGCAAACCAGGCAATGATTACAGCAATTGCGCCCCAAAGGATCTTTCTTCCTTTGGTTTGAGTCTTGGAAGCACGGTGAGTCGTTGGTTCGGACATACGAGAAAAGCCTTTGCGTTAGGTGAATCTACTCCCTAAGTCTAATTCACGTTTAACACTGCGCTAATTTTGCCCCATTGCCTGAATTTGACCGTGTTCCAAGGACTTAGGCTTAAGCCGTGCAACTTGTAGTGGATCAAATTGGGCTTGGTGTCGAAGCCATGCAGTACCAGGATGCGTGGAATCTGCAGCGCGATCTTCATCAACGAGTAGTTTCCCGCGAAGTTCCAGACACCGTGCTGCTTCTAGAGCATCCATCGGTTTACACCGCTGGACGTCGCACTGAAGCGTTTGAGCGTCCCACAGATGGCACACCCGTTGTTGATGTTGATCGCGGCGGCAAGATTACTTGGCATGGCCCAGGTCAGTTAATTGGTTACCCGATATTGCACCTACCCTCCCCTATGGATGTTGTATCGCACGTGCGACGACTTGAAGATGTCTTAATCGGAATATGTTCTGACTTTGAATTAGAAACCGCTCGCATCAAAGGTCGAAGTGGTGTTTGGGCTTTAGATTCTGTTGAAGATCGAAAGATTGCAGCCATCGGAGTGCGAGTTGCACAAGGCGTCACCATGCATGGTTTTGCCCTTAATTGCAATAACGACTTAAGTTGGTTTGATCGCATCGTGCCTTGCGGAATCCGTGATGCTGGCGTAACAACTATGTCGAAAGAATTAGGTCGAGACATCTCGGTTGCAGATGCTGCTAGTAGTGCGGAATTTCATTTGCAGCGGGTTTTCGGGCCAATTGCAGAAAACTTGGCTCGAGACGTGGCCATCGATGCCTAGGTTGTTTATTGCATTTCTAAAAGTGGTCGCAG
>JBIKSW010000038.1:0-6357 GCA_044348415.1 Candidatus Nanopelagicales bacterium | reverse complement strand
ATGAGTGCTCGCTGCATGAATTCATAAGACAGCATCATGAATCCAATAATCGTGGTGGGGGGTTCTTGGTATGACTGTGGTGGCTGCTCTCAGAAGTGTTTGGAAGGTTAGCCACCGGGCCGTCGTAGGAAATACCACCCTCTGCCAAAACGATGGCTCGATCGATGTCGTATTTAAATGGACCAAGCTCGTGGGTAATCATTACAACGCAAGCACCTTTTGCGACTAGACCTCTAATTGCTGTAACTAATTCATCTTGGTTGCGAGAGTCAACGCCGGCAGTTGGTTCATCAAGTATGTAAATGTCTGCGTTAGTAGCAAGAGCTCTAGCGAGTAGAACCCGGCGCTGTTGACCATCAGAAAGTTCATCTAGTCGATCTTTAGCGCGATTTGCCAATCCGACTTGCTCAAGAGCTGCCATTACGGCTGCTTTCTTATCCTTGGTAGCAATCTTCTTTTTTGGATAAACCAGGGCAGAGCTAACAGTTTCAAAAACTGAAACTGGAACAGTTGCTGAATTGATCAATTTCTGGGGGACATAAGCAATCCGATGCCACTCATTGAAGTCATGAATGTTTGTACCATGCACATCCACAGAGCCCTCATGCATCGGAAGCAAGCCCAGCATCGCCTTGATTAAGGTAGTTTTGCCGCTACCGTTTGCGCCAAGAATTGCAATTGTGGTTCCTGGGAAAAAATCTAAATCAATGTCGCGCAGAATTGAAACATCATCAAAAGAGACACACAAATGACGCGCCGAAAGGCTTGGCGCGTCATTTGCAGTAGTTAAATTCACGAGCAGGTTTGCCCCTTAATCAAAGCCTGAAGGTTGGCTTGCATCACCGTAATAAATGTATCGGTGGAACCTTCAACAAGGCCTTCAATTGGATCAAGAACTGCTGTGGTGGCACCTGTTTCATTTGCAACTGTTTCGGCAATCGCTGGTGAAACTAAGGTTTCGTAATAGATCGTTGTAATTCCTTCGGCTTTCACCATTTCAGAAATTTCAGCAAGACGTGCTGGGCTTGGTTCGGATTCAGGAGATAGTCCAGCAATTCCATGCTGTTCAAAGCCATAAGCATTTGCTAAGTATCCAAAGGCCTCATGGCTGGTGACAATTTCCTTTTGCTCACAATTTGCAAGTCCAGTTGTGAACTCTTGGTCTAGCGCTTCAAGTTCAGCAACAAGTGTGGCGGTGTTAGCTGTGTAGAAATCTGAACGATCCGGATCAATTGCAATCAATCGTTCACTTACCGCATTCGCCATCAAAACCATGTTGGCTGGATCTAGCCAGATGTGTGGATCGTACGCGCCATGGCCATGATCATCTTCAGTTGCGCCACTAGCTTCAGGTGCTGGAGTTTCATTTGCATGATCATGATCATCTGACTCAAGCAAAGTAACAGTGGTACCTAGATCAAGTGCGCGATCCGGAACCGAAGCTTCGATTGCTTCATCTACTGCTGGCATGAAACCATCAATGAAAAGTGCAAGTGAAGTCTTCTCAAGTTCGGCAACCTGGACTGGAGTTAACTCCATGTCATGCGGTTCAGCGCCAGGAACAGTTAGTGAAACAACTTGAATCTGATCGCCACCAATTGTCTTGGCTAGAAACTCGAGGGGATAGAAAGCGGCGTGCACAATTACAACTTCACCGGTGGCGCCGGTAGCGGAAGCAGACTGTGAAGGACTGGCTTCTTCAGTTGCTGAAGAGCAAGCGCTTAGGACAAGCGACAAGGAGGCAAGGGCGACTACTGCGCCAGTTGATTTTTTAATGAACATGGTTCTCATCTTACATTAATGAGAATGATTGTCAAAAACTATAAGCTGTAGGTAGACAGCAGCAGGTTGGTTTCCGATCCCGTAATCTCTTTCATTTCCCGAATCTCATTAATTGCTGCATCAAACTCAGCCAATGATTCGGCCTGAATCTCGGCAATTAGGTCCCATTTGCCGTTAGTTGAGTGGATTGCAGCCACATGGGGAGAGCCACTTAATCTTCTAACGACAGCCTTAGCAGTATTTCCTTCAGTTGCGATCGACATCACGGCACGAATTAGATTTGGCGAGGAATCCGGGCTCACTTTTACCGTGTAGCCAGTTATGGTCCCAGAGTTTTCTAGGCGAGTGATTCGGTGTTGAACCGTAGCTCGAGCCGCCTTTAATTCATTGGCAATTGAGCTAACCGAAGTTCGAGCATCTTTGCGGAGTTTGGCCAGAATGGCGCGATCTAGATCATCCATCATTATCCTAACAATTCGACAACTCAATGCTAGCAAATTGCTAAGTAAATGTACTAAATAGTGCAGTTTGTTGGCACTATGTGACACCAAAATCCATTAGTTTCGATAGGCAACAGGAATTAATGAACCTCGGAACAGGAACCCCAAAATGACTCGCTTTGTAGACGTACCAGCAATGGCCAAGCTAATTCAGGCAATTGAAGTAGATAACTTTATTGCCGAGTTAACTGATGTAATTGAGGCAAACTTCGTTCGCTGGGAAGAGTTCGACAAGGCAGCTCGATTTGGTGCCCACAATGACGAAGGCGTCATTGAGTTGATGCCAACCTCTAACGCCGAGCGTTATGGCTTCAAGTACGTAAACGGTCACCCAGAAAATATTAAGCATGATCTTTTCAGCGTCATGGGCTTTGGCGTGCTTTCTGACATGAACACTGGCTATCCAATGTTGCTTAGTGAATTAACGCTGGCAACTGCGATGCGCACAGCAGCAACTTCCGTGATGGCCGCTCGAGCTTTAGCTCGTAAAGACTCACGTGTTATGGCAGTTATTGGAAACGGCGCGCAAGCTGAGTTCCAGGCAATTGGATTCCATAAGGTAATTGGAATTACCGAGATTCGCGCATTCGATATTGATCCAGAAGCAACTGAAAAACTAATTCGCAACTTGGCTGAATTTGAAGGATTAAAGGTTGTGCACTGCAGCTCGGTAGCCGAAGCCGTAAAGGGCGCAGACATTGTTACAACAATTACTGCAGATAAGGCAATGGCAACAATCATCACGCCAGAGATGGTTGAGCCAGGTATGCACTTCAACGGTGTTGGTGGCGACTGCCCAGGCAAAACTGAACTTGCAGCTGGCGTGCTGACTCAAGGCAAAGTATTTGTGGAATTTGAACCGCAGACCCGAATCGAAGGCGACATCCAGCAGATGCCAGCAGACTTCCCGGTTAATCACCTTTGGAAAGTTCTAGCTGGAAAAGAAGTGGGCCGCGACAACGACGAGCAAGTCACGATATTTGATTCCGTTGGCTTTGCGATCGAAGATTTCTCAACTCTCGAGTACATCTACAAGCAAAGTGTTCAGCGCGGAATTGGCGTGGACATCGAATTAGTGCCGACTCCAATTGGTCCCAAGGATCTTTTCACCCACACCCGTCGCGGCCAGTTGCGTTCAGTAAAACGTCGCGCTGTTTAAGGTTTCTAATGTCCAGTTCCACGATGTGGGGAACTCAAAAGTTCGGGCTGGTTACCTAAATGGCTAGATGCTGACTGCGCCGATAAAGTACTAGGAATAACCGAGACTTTTGGGGAATTCCATGGCTTTAGCAACACGCTTAGACAACTTAGGTACGGAAACTGCGTTTGCTGTTTCATTGGCTGCGGCCGAATGGGGTGCAAAGGGCAACCGAATCTTCCCGTTCCATTTGGGTGACATCAACCTTCCAACATCCCAGAACATTGTTGATGCCATGAATAAGGCAATTGCCGATGGCAAAACCGGTTACTGCCCAGGAGCAGGTATCCCGCAGTTGCGCGAAGCCCTTGCTGCCAACGTCGGTGGCGATCGTGGCCTGAAGTTTGATGCCACAAATGTTGTTGTTCAACCTGGTGGCAAGCCAGTAATCACCAAGTTCATTCAGACCATCATGAACCCAGGCGATGAAGTTCTTTATCCAAATCCTGGCTACCCAATTTATGAAAGCCAAATTGAATACTTCGGCGGAATTGCAAAGCCTTACCGCTACATTCCAACTGGAACAGGATTCAGCATTGATTTGGATCAAATCAAATCGTTGATCACACCTCGCACTAAGGCAATCGTTTACAACGATCTGCAAAATCCAAATGGCGCTGAGTCAACAGATGCTGAGCGCGAAGCGATTGCTGAAATTGCAATTGCAAACAACCTTTACGTGCTTTCCGATGAAGCATATTTCGAAATGCGTTACGAAGGAAAATCAAAGTCAATCGCCTCACTAGATGGCATGGCAGAGCGCACGGTAATTCTTTACACATTCTCAAAGAAGTTCGCGATGACTGGCTGGCGACTTGGTGCTGCAATTGCACCTAAGGAAATTGCAGATGTTATTTCAAAATTGAACACCAACGATGAATCTTGCACGACGCACTTCGTTCAGTACGGCGGCGTTGAAGCAGTAACAGGCGATCAGTCAGGTGTTCCAATAATGTTGAACACTTTGAAGCAACGTCGCGATACTGCACTTGAACTTCTTCGTCAGATGCCAGGAGTAAAGGTGCACACACCTGAAGCTGGTTTCTACTTATTCCCAGACGTAACTGAAGCGATGGCAAACAAGGGCATTACTGACCTGGGTGACTTCGCACAGCAGGCGCTTCACGCAACTGGTGTCTCATTCTGCACTCGTCGTCACTTCGGACGTCCACAAGAAGGCGAAAAGGAACAGTACATCCGCCTAGCGTTCTCCGGAATCGACAATAGTGACATTTCAGATGGCCTAAAGCTAATGGGTGAATGGATCGCTGAATAAATGGCGAAAGTTGTTGTAACTGGCAAGATTCCATCCGGCGGACTTGAGCGGCTAAAAGCTGAGCATGAAGTAACTGCTTGGGAAAGTGACGATGCAATTAGTCGTGCTGAACTTCTGCGCAAGGTTGCTGGCGCTGATGCCATCGTTTCTCTGCTAACCGAAAAGATTGATGACGAGTTACTTGATGCAGCTGGTCCGCAACTTCAGTCTGTATCGAACGTTGCAGTTGGATACAACAACATTGATGTCCCGGCTTGTGAAAAGCGTGGCGTTCTAGTTACAAATACTCCTGGAGTTTTGACTGAAGCAACTGCTGACATCGCAATGTCATTGATCTTGATGGCAACTCGTCGTCTAGGTGAAGGGGAGCGCGTTATTCGTGCTCAAGAAGCATGGCAATGGGGAATGTTCTACATGCTTGGCATGGGCATACAGGGGCGTCAACTGGGAATTGTTGGCATGGGCCAGATTGGTATTGCCACGGCTCGTCGTGCTAAAGCTTTTGGCATGAACATTGCCTACACTCGTCGTTCACCTCTCGAAGACAATGTTGTTAATGAACTTAATGCCACGTTCATGACAATGGATGAATTGATTGAATCCAGCGATGTGCTTTCGTTGCATTGCCCATACTCACCAGCCACTCATCACTTGATGAGTGAAAATCAGTTCGCCCGTATGAAGAAGACTGCTTTCCTTATCAATACTGCGCGCGGACCAATCGTTGACGAAGCAGCATTGGTGGCTGCTTTGAAGGCTGGCGAGATCGCTGGCGCTGGACTGGATGTATTCGAGAATGAGCCAGCTATTCATCCTGGATTGCTTGAATTAGATAACGCTGTTTTGATTCCACACTTGGGTTCAGCGACAGTAGAGACTCGAGCAGCGATGGCCGACATTGCTGCCACAAATGCATTAGCAATCCTTGCTGGAGCCCAGGCCCCAAATCTTGTCACGAGCTAGGTCATGACTTCAAAGATTCAAGTCGCACCTTTTGGTCCAGATGACTGGGAGCGAGTTCGGGAAATTCGACTGGCTTCATTGCAGGCAAATCCGGAAGCTTTTGGCGCGAAATTTGAAACAGAATCAATTCGCCCAGAGCGCTTCTGGCGAGCTCGGCTTAGCAAATCCGATTTCGTCTTAGCAAGTGACGAATCAGGCGACGTAGGAATTATGTTCGTTGATCAAGTTGATGAAGATTTTGCTGCTAGCTGCTGGATCAGAGGTTGCTGGGTGCGCCCGGAAGCACGAGGCAAAGGTGTGATGCGGGCCTTGATTGAATACGTAGATTCACAAGCAGAGATAAAGCCGTGGCGCGAACAGGGATTAGGAGTGTGGGTCGACAATTATTCGGCGATTAAGGCCTATGAACTAATTGGTTTTACCAACGTGGGTGAACCACAACCCAGCACTAGCCAGCCTGGAAAGTTCTATCAACGAATGCGCAGAACCACTCCGGCTAAGGGAAATTAAGTCCCGTTACTCCAATAGACTTTCCACATGTCTAAAGTCCTTGCCTCACTGCCAATTGGCGAAAAAGTTGGAATTGCCTTCTCTGGTGGCCTAGATACTTCTGTGGCTGTGGCTTGGATGCGCAGTAA
>JBIKSW010000037.1:0-6373 GCA_044348415.1 Candidatus Nanopelagicales bacterium | reverse complement strand
GCAACGTTATTGGAAAAAACACTGTTGAAGCCTTGCAATCTGGCGCAGTCTATGGATTCGCTGGGCAAGTGGATGGCTTGGTTGATCGAATCGTTGATGAGTTGGGAACTCCAGTTAAAGCCGTGATTGCTACTGGCGGCCTGTCGGCAATTGTGGTCCCAGAGTCCGAGACCATAACCCACCATGAGCCGGATCTAACTTTGATTGGCCTGCGTCTGATGTTCGAGCGCAACGCTTAGTACCGATAATCTTGGTCAATGACCACCGATCAAAATCCAGCTGCCGAAGAAGTAGACGACCTGCCTGAACAAATGCAGGTTCGCCACGAAAAGCGCGCTGCCATTTTGGCAAACGGTCAGGATGCCTATCCAGTCCGAGTTCCAGTAACCACGACGATTCCAGCAGTTCGAGATAAGTATGCGCACCTTGTTGCGGAACAAGAAAGCGGCGACACCGTCGGTGTTGCTGGGCGAATTATGTTCATGCGCAACACTGGCAAACTTTGCTTCGCACAATTGCAGGCTGGAACTGGCGAAACCATTCAAGCCATGCTTTCGTTTGATCGAATTGGCGAAGAACAACTTGATGCTTGGAAGGGCTTAGTCGACATCGGTGACGTTGTTGCAGTTGTCGGTGAAGTAATCAGCAGTAAGCGCGGCGAACTTTCGGTGATGGCTGACAGTTGGCACATGGCCGCTAAAGCATTGCGCCCACTTCCTAATCCACACAAACCATTAAGCGAAGAAACTCGTGTTCGTCAGCGCTATGCAGATTTGATTATGCGTGACACAGCTCGGACCGTTGCGCGACTGCGTCCTGCAACTATGTCGAGCTTGCGCGCAAGTTTTGCCAAGCGTGACTACATCGAAGTTGAAACCCCGATGTTACAAACTATGCACGGTGGAGCGGCTGCGCGACCATTCGTCACATCTTCTAACGCTTTTGATATGCAATTGTTTTTGCGCATTGCACCTGAGCTGTTTCTAAAGCGCTGTGTAGTTGGCGGAATCGAGCGAGTATTCGAAATCAATCGCAACTTCCGTAACGAAGGCGCGGACTCAACACACTCACCTGAGTTTGCAATGTTGGAGTACTACCAGGCCTACGCGGACTACAACGACATGGCGACTTTAACTAGAGAACTTATTCAAGAAGCAGCTTTGGCAGTCCATGGCAGTTTGAATTACGAATTAGTTGAGGGTGGAACTCGCGACTTATCTGGCGAGTGGGATCAGATTTCAGTTTTCCCGTCAGTCAGTAAAGCAATCGGACAAGAGATAACTCCGGAAACACCAATCGAAACCCTTCGCAAACTTTGTGCTGATGCTGGAATCACACACGATCCAAAAGCAATTCACGGAAAGTTAGTTGAAGAACTGCTTGAACATTACGTTGTTGAACATCTAAAGAAGCCAACTTTTGTTATGGATTACCCAGTTGATACCTCGCCACTTGTGCGCGAGCATCGCACGCACAAGGGAACTGCAGAAAAGTGGGATCTTTACATTGACGGCTACGAAGCTGGAACTGGTTACTCCGAACTTGTAGATCCAGTTATTCAACGCGAGCGATTAATTGAACAGTCATCACTTAAAGCTGGTGGCGATGCCGAAGCAATGCAACTAGATGAAGATTTCTTACGAGCCCTTGAATACGGAATGCCACCATGTGGCGGTGTTGGTATGGGTATCGACCGCTTGCTGATGACACTCACTGGCTTGAATATTCGCGAAACTATTTTGTTCCCATTAGTGAAGCCTGAGTAGTAATGAGCGTTCTAGTTCGTCCTGCAAATACCTCAGACGTATTGGCCATTAGAGACTTAGTTGAAAACTACGCCGGAGATGGCCCACGCTTACTGCGCAAAAATACGGTGACACTTTATGAAGATGTTCAAGAGTTTTATGTTGCAGTTCAAGATGGAAAAGTTATTGGCTGTGGTGCACTGCATGTGATGTGGCATGACCTTGGGGAAATCAGAACTGTTGCTGTTGATCCAGCCAGTAAGGGACAAGGCATCGGCTCCAAAATTCTAGAAGCACTAACTAAGCGGGCAAAAGATCTTGGAATCAACAAACTGTTTTGCTTAACTTTCGAAACTAAGTTTTTTGAAGGCCACGGCTTCGAGCAAATCGAAGAATCACCTGTAGATGCATCCACCTACGCAGAGCTTTTGCTTTCGGGCGATCAAGGTGTGGCTGAATTCCTTGACCTGGAGCATGTGAAGCCAAACACTTTGGGCAACACCAGAATGCTAAAAAACCTATAAATTTCGGCTGTTCGCTACTGGCAGATACCCCAGTAATCAAAAAGTCCATTAAATACGGCAGACCTTGCTTCCAAGGCTTTGCAAGTTTATATATCCGCAGATGCGGTGTCATGCATTGGCTCTAGCATTGAGGCAAGGCCGAAAAGTTAAGAGGAGTTGCACATGTTCGAGAGATTTACCGACCGTGCTCGTCGCGTTGTGGTGCTTGCCCAAGAAGAGGCACGCATGCTTAATCACAATTACATCGGAACCGAACACATCCTCCTTGGACTTATCCACGAGGGCGAAGGCGTAGCCGCCAAGGCTCTTGAAAGCATGGACATCTCACTTGAAGCAGTACGCGCTCAGGTTGAAGAAATTATTGGCCAAGGTCAGCAAGCACCATCCGGTCACATTCCATTTACTCCACGTGCCAAGAAAGTTCTTGAACTTTCACTTCGCGAAGCTTTGCAGCTTGGCCACAACTACATTGGCACCGAACATATCTTGCTTGGACTAATTCGCGAAGGCGAAGGTGTTGCAGCTCAGGTTCTTGTAAAGCTAGGCGCAGACCTAAACCGAGTTCGCCAGCAAGTTATTCAATTGCTTTCGGGTTACCAAGGCAAGGAACCACAGCAACAAGGTTCAGGTCCAGCCGAAGGAACTCCATCAACTTCATTGGTACTTGACCAGTTCGGTCGCAACTTAACGCAAGCTGCCCGCGATGGTCAGCTTGATCCAGTCATCGGACGCGTCAAGGAAATTGAACGCGTGATGCAGGTGCTTTCACGTCGTACCAAGAACAACCCAGTTCTAATTGGTGAACCAGGCGTTGGTAAGACTGCAGTTGTTGAAGGTCTGGCTCAAAATGTTGTTAAGGGTGAAGTTCCAGAGACCCTTAAAGACAAGCAGATTTACTCACTTGATCTTGGTGCATTAGTTGCTGGCTCTCGTTACCGTGGTGACTTCGAAGAGCGCCTAAAGAAAGTTTTGAAAGAAATCAAAACTCGTGGCGACATCATCATCTTCATTGACGAAATGCACACCTTGGTTGGCGCCGGTGCTGCGGAAGGTGCAATCGATGCAGCCAGCATCTTGAAGCCAATGTTGGCACGTGGTGAACTTCAGACCATTGGCGCGACAACACTTGACGAGTACCGCAAGTACATCGAAAAGGATGCTGCGCTAGAACGTCGTTTCCAGCCAATTCAGGTTAATGAACCTTCAATCGCACAGACTATTGAAATCCTTAAGGGTCTTCGCGATCGTTATGAAAATCATCACCGCGTCACGATCACCGATGCTGCGCTAGTTGGCGCTGCAACTATGGCAGATCGTTATATCAGTGATCGATTCTTGCCAGACAAGGCAATTGACTTAATCGATGAAGCTGGCGCACGCCTGCGAATTCGTCGCATGACCGCGCCACCAGACTTGCGCGAAATCGATGACAAGATCGCTGCAACGCGTATGGAAAAGGAATCTGCCATTGATGGTCAGGATTTCGAGCGCGCAGCTTCACTACGCGATGACGAAAAGAATCTGATTGCTGCCCGTGCCACTCGTGAAAAAGAGTGGAAAGACGGCGACATGGATGTCGTTGCAACAGTTGACGAAGAATTGATCGCAGAAGTACTGGCAGCTTCAACTGGAATTCCAGTATTCAAGCTGACTGAAGAAGAGTCGCAACGACTACTTCACATGGAAGGCGATCTTCACAAGCGCGTTATCGGACAAGAGCAGGCCATCAAGGCTTTGTCTCAAGCTATTCGTCGTACCCGCGCAGGTCTTAAGGATCCAAAGCGTCCAGGTGGATCGTTTATCTTTGCCGGCCCATCAGGTGTTGGTAAGACTGAACTTTCCAAGACCCTTGCTGAGTTCTTGTTCGGTGATGAAGATTCACTTATCCAGTTGGATATGTCTGAGTACTCCGAGAAGCACACTGTGTCTCGACTATTTGGTTCGCCTCCAGGATTCGTTGGTTACGAAGAAGGTGGCCAGCTAACTGAGAAGGTTCGCCGCAAGCCATTTAGCGTCGTGCTATTCGATGAAGTTGAAAAGGCTCACCCAGATATCTTCAACTCGTTGTTGCAGATTCTGGAAGATGGTCGTTTGACTGATGCGCAAGGTCGCGTTGTTGACTTCAAGAACACAGTAATCATCATGACTACCAACCTGGGAACCAGAGACATTGCAAAGGGCGTAAGCCTTGGCTTTGCCGATGGCAACGACACCACGACTTCATACGAACGCATGAAGGCAAAGGTCAATGACGAGCTAAAGACTCACTTCCGTCCAGAGTTCTTGAACCGTATTGATGACATCATCGTCTTCCACCAGTTGAGTGAAGATGAGATCGTCGAAATCGTTGACCTAATGATCGCCAAGTTGGACTCACGCTTGAAGGACAAGGACATGGCAATCGAACTAACTTCGGCTGCCAAGGCATTGCTTGCCAAGCGCGGTTACGATCCAGTCTTGGGTGCGCGTCCATTGCGTAGAACAATCCAGCGCGAGATTGAAGATCCAATGAGCGAGAAGATGCTATTTGGCGATCTCAAGCCAGGTGAAATCGTAATTGTTGATGTTGAGGGCGAAGGTGATGATGCCAAGTTCACGATCAGAGGCGAGTTCAAGGGCGAGCTTTCTGACATTGAAATCGCGCCAGCTGATACTGCTGGAGTTTCTGAGTAACTAACTGCTTATGGCTGCCAACAATTTCGACTTCGGAGTAATCGGAGCCGGAATTGTTGGCTTAGCTATGGCGAATCGAATTCGCCAGATTCACCCGAACGCAAGCATTGCAGTTTTCGATAAAGAACAATCTGTTGGCGAGCACGCAAGTGGCCGCAACAGCGGTGTGATGCATGCTGGCTTTTATTACTCACCTGATTCATTGAAAGCTGCGTTAACTCGTGATGGTAACCAGTTACTGCGTGACTTCTGTAGTGAAGAAAACATCCGAGTAAAAGAAGCTGGGAAAGTCGTTGTTGCGCAGAATCCCTCAGAGGTAGCTGCGTTACAGGAATTACATAGTCGCGGCAATGCGAATGGGGTAAATACTGAACTTGTAACTCCTGATCGACTTGCTGAATTAGAACCACTAGCCAAGACTTCAGAGCTTGCGCTTTGGTCACCAAGAACAGCCGTGGCTAATCCACTCGAAGTCACGCAGGCCCTGGCGGACAAAGTTGCACGTGAAGGTACGACGCTAAAGCTGGGTCACGAAGTTTTGCAAACAACGCCAAATCGAATCATTACAAACTTTGGCAATTACTCAATCGGTCACATAGTTAACTGCGCTGGACTTTATGCGGATAAGGTTGCAAAATCATTTGGGTATTGCGACGACTACGCGATGCTGCCATTCAAAGGTTTGTATTGGTATGGCAATTGGGCGCCAGGCAAACTACAACGCCATGTGTATCCAGTCCCTGATGTTCGTAACCCATTCCTGGGTGTGCACTTAACTGTGACAATCGATGGGCGAGCCAAAATTGGCCCAACTGCAATTCCAATTTTTTCCCGAGAAAGCTATGGCGGAGTTGGGGGATTAAGCCCTAAAGAGATTCTTAACATCGTTGGGATCTATCCAAAGTTTTTATCTAGCAAACACCATGATGTTCTTGGTTTGATCAAAACCGAAATGCCAAAGTATTTGCAGCGCCATCTAGTAACGCAAGCTAAAGCTCTAGTACCAAGCGTTGATCCAAAAGACTTTAAAGAGCGAGGTAAGCCTGGAATTCGAGCTCAACTTCTAGATATCAAGAACAAGAAGCTTGAAATGGATTTTGTGGTTCGTGGCGATGAAAACTCAACCCACCTGTTAAATGCGGTTTCGCCAGCCTGGACTAGCGCGTTGGCGATGGCAAATCATGTTTGCAAAAAGTTCGATTAAGATTTAGAAAACAAGGGATTGGGAATATCGTGGACGCAACAGTTGACTTAATTTGGTTGGTTTCTGGCTACATCGCACTTGGCATCAAAGCCTGGGCGCTGTCGGATGTCATTAAAGCTCCAGCTGAAGCTTTCCCATTTCTAAATCGCCAAACTAAGAACATTTGGCTAGCAATCACAATCGGTAGCATCTTGGGACACATTCTCTTTGGTGCTTGGGGATTCACT
>JBIKSW010000036.1:0-6393 GCA_044348415.1 Candidatus Nanopelagicales bacterium | reverse complement strand
CGACACCAAGAGAATTGTCGCGGAATACGACGTTCGCACTCCAAGCATTGATGTTTTGGCAAGTGCGCTATCCGGTGGAAATCAGCAAAAACTTATTGTTGGTCGCGAGATGTCCGGTGAGCCAAAACTTTTGATTGCTGCTCATCCAACTCGTGGTGTTGACGTAGGTGCGCAAGCAGCAATTTGGGATCACATCCGTAATGCTCGCCAATCAGGTTTAGCAGTATTGCTTGTCTCAGCTGACCTAGATGAATTGATCGGCTTAAGCGACAACATTAAGGTCTTGCTTCGCGGAAAGTTTGTAGCCGATGCTGATCCAGCCACTGTGACACCTCAAGAACTGGGTACCGCAATGACTGGTGCTGGAGAGGCTGCCTAATGAACCTTCGACGTATTGGAATCAGCCTTATCGCTCCAGCCATTGGGCTTTCGATCTCATTGATTGCAACAGCTTTTATTCTGCGCGTAATTGGCGCTGACGTAACGACGGTTTTTGCATCGATGTGGAATTACGGAACTTCACCACGTGCGATGTCCTTAATGCTCAACTTAGCGACGATTTATTTCTTAAGCGCTTTGGCAGTATCTATTGGCTTCAAAATGAACTTGTTTAACATCGGTGTTAATGGCCAGTATGTGCTTGGTGCTTTAGCTGGCGCTGTTGTTGCAAGCAACTTAACTCTGCCAAAAGCTGCATCTGTGACTGTCACGATCATCACTGCCATGTTTGTAGGTGCACTTTGGGCTGGTATCGCAGCGTGGCTAAAAGTTGCCCGAGGTGTCAGTGAAGTTATTTCTACGATCATGCTTAACTTCATTGCAATCGGAATCATCAGTTACATAATTGTTCGCACCAGTATTGGTACTGAAACCAGTTTGAACATCCGCGGCACTAAAGCAATTCCAGAGACTGGAATGCTTCGCGGTGTTGCGTTCTTAGATCCGGCTACACCGATCTATGGATTCTTCTTTATCTCAATCATTGTTGGAGTTGGATATTGGTTCCTACTGAATCGCACCCGGTTTGGTTTTGATCTACGAGCAACTGGCAAGTCAGCGACTGCTGCTCGGACAAGTGGTGTGCAATCAAATCGAATGATCTACGTAACCATGTTGCTTTCCGGAGCTGTTGCGGGATTAGTTGGTCTTCCTTATCTACTTGGTGATACCGGTTCATACACTTTGCAGTTCCCAACGGACTGGGGATTCATCGGAATTGCGATTGCATTATTGGGTCGCAACAATCCACTCGGCATTGCGCTAGGTGCAATACTTTGGGCGTTCTTGGATATCTCAAGTGGTCAATTAGTGCTCGAAGGTGTGCCACGAGAAATATCCACAATCATGCAGGGCTTGATTGTGATTGTGGTTGTGATCTCTTACGAGGTGGTTCGCCGCTATCAAGTTAAGAGTGAGCAAACAAGTGTTGCTAAGGCACTAGCAAAGCAGGAGGCATCAGTATGACTTACCTAAAATCTCGCAGATTCATAGGTGCAGCATTCACTGCGATCACCATGCTGTCTATTACCCGCACCATCACAGGTAACGGTGACTTAACAAGCACTGTGACGATTGCACAGGCTTTAGTTTTCGCTTCGCCGATTGCACTCGCTGGTCTTGCTGGTATCTGGGCTGAGCGCGCAGGCGTAATCAACATTGGCCTTGAAGGCATGATGATCCTTGGAACTTTTGGTGCCGGCTGGGCTGGTTGGCAATGGGGAGTTTGGGCTGGCGTCTTAGCTGGCGTTATCTTCGGAGCGATTGGTGGCTTATTGCTTGCCGTTGCTGCAGTAACTTTCGGCGTTGATCAAATCATTGCTGGAACTGCAATCAACTTGTTGGCACTTGGCTTAACTAAGTTCTTGGCAATCTTGCTGTTCACAGATGCTCCTGGTGGCGGACAAGCACAGTCGCCACCGATCAAGGGTGAGATTCCAACTTTCACAATTGATTCACTTGTTGGCCCGCTAACTTCTCTGCATGAAAAGGGAATCTTCTTCATCAGTGATCTGGCTGGAATTCTTGCTGGTTTGTTCTACAACCTTTCCCTGCTAACGATCATCACATTCTTACTGTTCGTAATGACTAGCTACCTACTTTGGAAAACGGCATTTGGTCTTCGCTTGCGTAGCGCTGGTGAAAACCCATGGGCCGCTGATTCTCTTGGTGTGAAGGTTGTTCAGTTCAAGTACGCAGCTGTCGTTTTCTCGGGCATGCTAGCTGGACTTGGTGGTGCTTACCTATCCATCGCATCAACGATCTATCGCAATGGCAACACTGCTGGTCGTGGTTACATCGGTTTGGCAACCATGATTTTCGGTGACTGGCGACCAGGTGGAACCGCAGCTGGCGCCTTGATGTTTGGTTACATCGATACTTTGCGTTTGATCGATACTGGAAATCAAAACGTTAAGGGTCTGATTTTGCTTGGCGCAATTATTCTCTTCACCATCGGAGGAATCATGCTTCGCAGAAACAAGCGCAATTCTGGTATTGGTTTCCTAATTCTTGGATCAGTAATGATTGGTGCATACTTCTCGGCAACTTCATTCCCACCAGAAGTTGCCCAGGTAGCTCCATACATAACAACTCTGTTGGTTCTTGCAACGGCATCGCAGAATTTGCGACCGCCTGCTGCTGATGGTGTTCCGTATCGAAAGGGAGATCATCACTAATGGAAATCAATTGGGATGAATTGCGCGCTGCTGCAAGCAACGCAATGTCCAAGGCGTATGCGCCATATTCAAATTTTCCAGTTGGCGTTGCTGGCTTAGTAGACGATGGTCGCATTGTTACTGGCTGCAATGTTGAGAATGCTGCCTATGGTGTGGCGCTTTGTGCAGAGTGTGGTTTGATCTCCAGTTTGATCAGCACCGGCGGTGGCAAGTTAGTTGCTGTTGCCTGTGTCGATCGTCATGGAAATGCTCTGATGCCATGTGGACGCTGTCGCCAGTTGCTCTGGGAACATGGCGGTCCAAATTGTCTGCTTGACTCAGTGTCTGGAATAAAGTCAATGACCGAGATACTTCCGGATGCTTTCGGCGCGCATGATTTAACGGATCGACTTTAAACGTATTAGCCTTACAGGTATGACACTTCCCCAAGTGAAATTTGCATCATCATGAGTGCTGAACCGTTTGCCGCGGTAGAACTCATCGCAGCTAAGCGCGACAAACGAGAGCTCTCTGACTCACAAATCGATTGGTTCGTTGACGCTTACGTTCGCAACATAATTGCTGAAGAACAAATGTCTGCAATGGCGATGGCGATTTTGCTAAACGGGATGAACCGTCGCGAGATTGTGCGTTGGACTAAGGCCTACATTGAGTCTGGCGAGACTATGGATTGGTCATCGCTTGGCAGGCCGACTGCAGACAAACATTCAACTGGTGGTGTTGGCGACAAAATTACTTTGCCACTTGCACCATTAGTTGCGGCTTGCGGAGTTAGCGTCCCACAACTTTCTGGCCGTGGTCTTGGTCATACCGGTGGAACTTTAGACAAACTTGAAGCTATCAAGGGTTGGCGCGCTAACTTAACTAACTCGGAAATGTTTGAAGTACTTAATTCAACTGGCGCAGTTATTTGCGCTGCCAGCCAAACCTTGGCACCGGCTGATCGTCGAATTTATGCATTGCGTGACGTCACAGGAACTGTTGAATCAATTCCACTTATCTCGGCATCGATTATGAGCAAAAAGATTGCTGAAGGAACTGGCGCTCTTGTATTAGATGTAAAAGTTGGATCCGGCGCATTTATGAAAACTGTTGAGCAAGCACGTGAACTTGCAACAACCATGGTTGGAATTGGTAATGATGCAGGTGTAACTACTCGCGCTTTGTTAACTGCCATGGATGTGCCGCTTGGTCGAACTGCTGGCAACGCCCTGGAAGTTCAAGAATCAATAGACGTGCTTGCTGGTGGCGGTCCAGCTGACGTTGTTGAACTAACTGTCACACTTGCCCGCGAAATGCTAGAAGCGTCTGGCGCGACTGGATTGAAAGATCCTGCGCTAGCTCTCTCCGATGGTTCCGCTATGGATGTCTGGCGGGCAATGATTTCCGCACAAGGTGGTGACTTGTCTGCACCTTTACCGGTGGCTAAAGAAACCCATGATGTTGTTGCAAGTTCCTCTGGCTACTTAACTCGCCTCGATGCGTTGTCGGTGGGTGTGGCGAGTTGGCGCTTAGGCGCAGGCCGAGCCAGAAAAGAAGATTCCGTCCAGTTTGGTGCCGGTATTCAGTGGCATGTTGGCCATGGTGACACAGTGACTGCAGGGCAAAAGCTATTCACTTTGCACACAGACGAGCCAGCCCGATTTGAATCCGCCTTAGAAGTCTTAACGCAAGGTTACGAAATCGGTACTGAGTCGCAAATTTCACAACGCTTACCATTAATCATTGATCGTGTTGTTTAAAACTTGTTTGTAAAACTTTCCCAAGTATCCTGATTACATGCCTGAATTAATTAGCGAACCAACCATGATTCCAGTTCCCGGTGGAAAATCTATTGCAGAGTACATCGGCCGAGTTAAGACTGGAGACAATGACGTTTCAGTTGCAGTTATGCATGCCCCGGCTGGATGGTCTGAGCCAGCTCAGGCACCAGCTTTCGATGAATTCACAATTGTCATCACAGGTTCAATTGATGTTGAACACGAAGGCAAGACGACAACTGTCGGTGCTGGCCAGGCATTAATCACCCGCGCCGGTGAGAAGGTTCGTTATCTAACGCGAGAAGATGCACACTACGTCGCAATTTGTGTCCCAGCATTCTCACCAGAACTAGCAAATCGAGATGATGAAGAATGATTTCACCTGCAGTAATAAAAGCTGTTCCAAAAGTTCTTTTGCATGATCACTTAGACGGTGGCCTACGAGTTAAAACAATTCTGGAACTTGCCCAAAAGCACAATTACACAGCTTTGCCATATGACAATGAAGAGCAACTTAGCAATTGGTTTCACACCGCGGTGCAAGGATCGCTAGAAATTTATCTGGAAACTTTTGCTCACACTGTTGGTGTTATGCAAACGCCTGATGCACTGCAACGCGTAGCAAGTGAGTGTGCGCAAGATCTAGCTGAAGACGGTGTGGTTTACGCCGAAATTAGATTTGCTCCTGAACTACACACTGCAAAAGGTTTAAGTTACCGCGAAGTTATTGACAATGTATTGCTTGGTTTTGCTCAAGGTGAAGCCGAGGCAAAAGCAGCTGGAAAAACAATTCGAGTTGTTGCGTTACTAACCGCAATGCGCATGGCTGATGTTTCACTTGAAATTGCAAAGCTTGTCGTTGAGTATCGCGATCGCGGTGTTGTTGGTTTCGACATCGCAGGTAAGGAAGCAGGTTACCCTCCGACTGAGCACATCGAAGCGTTCCAGTACTTGCAACGCAACAATGCGCATTTCACAATTCATGCGGGCGAAGCATTTGGGTTAAAGAGTATTTGGGAAGCTATTCAATTCTGTGGCACCGAACGTCTTGGTCACGGAGTTCGAATAATTGATGATGTCACAGTTAACAATGATGGCACTGTCACACTTGGCGATTTAGCTGCTTATGTTCGTGATCGTCGTATCCCGTTAGAGCTTTGTCCAAAATCAAATGTTGATACTGGTGCTGCTGCAAGTATTGCTGAACATCCAATTGGACTACTTCGTAAATTAAACTTCCGAGTTACTTTGAATACTGACAATCGTTTAATGTCAGATACTTCAATGTCGAGCGAAATGACCGCTCTGGTTGAGGCCTTCGATTACTCGTTGCGCGATCTAGAGTGGCTAACCGTTAACGGTATGAAGAGTTCATTCCTACCGTTTGATCAACGTTTGGATATCATCAACCACATCATCAAGCCTGGTTACGCCAGACTTCGCGAGCAGGTTGGTTCTTAGTAACTTCCAGTTGCGGCAACGCCATCAAGAATTGCACGAGAACTGGAAAGTCCAAGGCGAGTAGCACCGGCATTAATAAGTTCAGTTGCGAACTCAATGTTTCGAATTCCACCTGATGCCTTAACGCCTAATCGGCCGCCAACGGTTTCATGCATGATTTTGATGGCTCGCACATCAGCACCACCAGCTGGATGAAAGCCAGTAGCAGTCTTAACGAAGTCTGCTCCAGCGCTTTCACAGCGTTGGCAAGCCTTTGCGATTTGCTCATCTGTAAGAGCCGCGGTTTCCAAGATGACCTTTAATAGCGCTCCGGATGTTGCCTTACGGACAGCGGAAACTTCTGCTTCTAGATAGTCCCAATCCCCCATGATTGCTCGGCCAACATCGATCACCATGTCTACTTCATGGGCACCTTGCGAAACTGAGAGTTTGGCTTCAGCCGCCTTGATCTCAGCCTCATGCTTGCCACTTGGGAAGCCACAGACTGTTGCAACCTT
>JBIKSW010000216.1:0-6401 GCA_044348415.1 Candidatus Nanopelagicales bacterium | reverse complement strand
AGTTTTTCATCCGAAATAAAGCTCTCGCCAAAGACGCCCATTGGGCTGCGCCAAATACCTAGTGATGGCGTGGATACAAATCGCTGACCATCAAAGCCCGCACTTGGTTCTTCAGTTACTTCAAATCTAAGGTTTGGAAAGCCACGAAGTGCAGAGGCGATCTTGGCTGACAGGTCGGCTGCGCCCATCCAAGACATTTCACTGCGCACAGTTCCAGGAGCAACGGGCTGTTCAACCCAATCAAGATTTACCGGCGTGCCCAATAGGCCACCTAAAGCCCACTCGATGTGGGCAGTTAATGCTCGCGGCGTGCTGTGAATGAACACAACCCCACGAGTTGCTGACGTATACGCCATCTCTTGCCTCCTAGCTTGCCTACAAATTGCCTTCCCCGACATGTTGTAGGACTCCTAGGAGCACTTAGGAAGAGAATAACCCCAAGAGTCACAGAATTACCACCAGACCCAGTAATTTGGCTCAAACTTGCCTAAATTCCCCTATTTATAGGGTCTTGAAGGACTCTTCAGGGGGCAGGCTAGCCCTGCGCTTAACTGAATAGCGCTCCCAGGCGCGGCAGCCATATTCAACAGCTACCGCATAGATTGCGCCAAGAATGGCATCAAATATGTAGTGCTCGCCGCCAAATACCAAAGCAAAGAACATTAAGGCTACATAGAAAGTTAGGAACGCTTTCATCTTCAGGCCAACTCGGGCCCAGAAGAACAATGTGATCGTGACCGCCATGCCTGCGTGCAGCGAAGGAATCGCAGCGACTTGGTTAACCACGCCTTGGCCCAAGGAAATGATCTGACCGGCAATCGGCAGGCCAATGATCTCCCAACCTCTAGTTGCAATTCGAACTACGGGCTCACAAAGGCCTTCACGTGCGGCATACCAAGGTGGTGCTGCCGGAACCAAAATGTAGGTGATCAATGCAGCAAATGAAATCGTTATGACGCGACGAGCAAACTTTGCCCACAGTTCTCGGTTTTTTACATACAGGATTCCAACGATCGCCCAAGGTGCTACGAAATGCGAAACGTAAACCAGCGCAACTAAGGCTTCCCACCAAGCTATTTGATTTGGATCGTAAAGATGTTGTTGCAACCATACGGTTGGAATCTTGTCTTCGAATAACCACCCAAACCAAGCAAGTTCGATGTTATAGATTTCCTCGACTCGAACTTTGAAACCAAAAGTGTCAGCTGCGCCACGGGAATAGTCATAGCCGTAAAGCAAGATCGCAAATGGTACCCAGTCAGCAAATACCCGAACTGATCGAGTTGTTGTTCCAATTGAAAAAGCGAGTGCGGCAGTAATGATGATCAGAAACTGGGTAGCGCGATCAAACGGAATTCCCTGCCACAACACATATCCGCCGGCAGCAACCGCCCATATCGCCACAGCAAACTTTCGTTCATTGGGCCAGTTGGACATTGGATTTAGGGTTACTTTCTTGTTGGGTTCGTATCAGCCTATTGGGCAAACTCGGATTCGCTAACTAAACCCACTCAGTCGAAACTGTGTAGCGATCAACAACTTCGCGTATCGGATCTACTCCAATTCCAGGACCCGTAGGCACATCGATGTGCCCATCGACCAGCACGAACGGCTCAGTGGTATCTACTTCGTAATAGCGAGATGAAGCTGAAGTGTCGCCTGGCAATGTGAAATTGGGAAGTGCAGCTAAGGCTAGGTTTGCAGCTCTACCAATTCCGGTTTCTAACATGCCGCCACACCAAACTGGAATTCCTGCAGCTTGTGCAATGTTATGAATCTTTACTGCTTCGATGTATCCACCCACACGTGCCGGCTTGATGTTAATGATCTCGGTGGCGCCAAGTTCTATGGCATCGCGTGCCACACCAGCAGAAACGATTGATTCGTCCAGGCACACAGGCGTTTCAATGTACTCGGCTAGTCGAGCATGTCCGAGAATGTCTTCTTCTTCAATCGGCTGTTCAATCAGCAAAAGGTTGAATTCGTCTAATCGTTTCAATAAGTCAAAATCGTCTCGAGTGTAAGCCGTATTTGCATCAACCTGCAGAAGCAGATCTGGACCAAAAGTCTCACGAACCAGCTTTACCGGCTCGTAGTCCCAACCAGGTTCAATCTTTAGCTTGATGCGTAAATAACCTTCCGCCAGATACCCTTCAACAAACTTCATTAACTCTGGCAACGAGTCCATAATTCCAACGGAAACTCCCGCAGGCACTTTAGTTTTCACGGCGCCGAGATATTGAGCGAAAGATGTGTCAGCGGCTCGTAGTTGCGCGTCTAGCACCGCAGTTTCTAAAGCGGCTTTTGCCATGCGGTGGCCTTTGGCCCAATGTAAAGTTGGTGCAACAGCTTCCGCCGTTAACTCATTTCCTAGGTTCTTAATCTCCGGGATAAAGAATTCCTTTAGAACGCCTGCAGCACCTGCATGGTATTCACTTGAGTAGTCAGGTAATCGGTTAGCTGCACATTCCGCCCAGCCTTCGCCCACGTCGGTTATAGCGTGAACCCAGACAACTTCAAGTGCGTTCATTGCGCCTTCAGATGTGCGGAATGTGGACTTAAGTGGCACATCTAGACGGATAAGTTCTACGGCTTCAAGCTTCATTTTCTTCCTCTATTTTGGCGGGTCTACTAGTAAGTGGGTGCGATCCTGCATCCGGCTGATGGTCCATCCTTGGTCCAAGAGTGGTTGCAAAGTTTCTCGAGTTTGGCGACGCCATGTTAACGCGGCAGGAAGGTCAGTTTTTCGCAGGCTTTCGATGTCCGCTGGAAGCTCAACCAAAACAGCGCCATCAGTGGCTTTGGATTCCTTCTTAGCTTCTGAGAGGTCCCAAAATGCAAAGAGCCGATCAGATTCATCACCTGAATTAATCGAATCTGTCATGGTTCCATAAAAATTAGGCAAGTACTCGACAGCAGTGGCACCAAGTTTGTCGAAGTTCAAAACACAATTTCTGCGCACAAGTGGATCAAAGGACCAAGTTATTCCACTTAATCCTTGTGACTTAGCCCAATCAAATTGGTGAAGCTTCAGTGCATAACCTGCTCCTGGTTGAAATGAACCAGTCACATGTGAATGCAAAATTTGTTTATCTTGAAATACGCCACGGAAGCCAAACGAAGCGGCAACCATTTGATCCCCATCATATGCGGCGGCGCAATAGGCTCCGACATGCAAAACTGCCAACCCTAAATCGAATGGTACAACTTCTGGTCCACCAGCCCAGACTTTACAGAAAAGATCACTAACTGCCTCCATTTCAGGAATGGATTCAACATTTGATATTCGTAATGTTCCCACGTCTTCTACCCTAGCCTCGCTTCTTGTTCGAGTTGAGACCCAGTTCGTTCAATAATCCTTAGCAATTCTCGGATATCTTCCTCCGAGGTTCGGAAGTTAGTTAGGCATGGCCGCAATACAGTTTTGCCATCCACAATTGCACTCGTGACATAGGCGTCACCATCTAATTGCATTCGCTTCGCTATTGCGGAATTGTGATCATCGATCGATCCATATGCAGGTACTCGGCGAAATGGAACGATTGAGAGTTGCGGCTTGCCAAACAGTTCCAGGTTTGGTGTTTCCGTTACTAAATGTGCCAAAAGTATTGCAAGCCTTAAGTTTTCCTCTAATGCATCCCGGATCGCATTGGCTCCGTGAGCCCGAAATGCAACCCACAACTTTAAAGATCTAAACGGCCGAGAGTATTCAAGAGTTCGATCAACTGGATTTTCTTCAACATCAACCATGTATGAGGCAGCATGTCCAAAAGTTGCAAGCAATGCAGCGTTATCCCGAACTAGCAAGATTCCGCAGGCTTTGGGAACAAACAGCCATTTATGGGCATCAATAGTTGCAGAATCTGCCAAGTCAATGCCGTCAAACAGATTACCGGCCGATTGAGTCGCTGCTGCTGGTAAACCATATGCTCCATCGACATGCATCCAGATTCCATGCTTCTTGCATACTTGTGCAATTGCGCGAAGCGGATCCACGGCTCCGGTTAATGTTGTTCCTGCTGTTGCAACAACTGCAATCGGCACGTGTCCGTTAGAAACATCTGCATTTATCTGAGCTTCCAGCGCACTAATGTCCATTCGCCGGTTCTCGTCAATTGGAATAGAGCGCACAGCATTTGATCCCAATCCCAAAAGTTCAGCTGAACGTTCAATGCTGTAGTGCGCTTCGGCGCTTATGTACAGGGTCCCGCGACCGTCAAGTCCAGTAATTCTGCTTCCAGGTAGTGCCTGCTCTCGGGCAACCGCTAACGCAGTCAAGTTTGAGAGCATCCCACCACTAGTAACTACCCCATTGGTGGCACCAAATCCAATGAATTCGCTGACCCATTGAATGGTTTGTTGCTCCACCATTGTCGCTGTTGCTGCAACAGCGGCCATGTTGACATCATGCGAAGCAGATAGCGCTTCCGCTAGAACCCCAACTTCAAGTCCGGAAGATCCAACATAGCCAAAAAATCGAGGTCTGCTCTGAGCCAAGCTTTCGTCAAGGAAAGTTTCCGCTTCTCGCAGGGCCGCAATCGCCCCAACTCCCTCGTTAGGTAGCCCGAATGAAAGCAAATCTAGTGACTTTGAACTCGTCGGTGGCTGACCCGGACGAGCGGAATCAAATCCTTCCCAAGCTTGCTGAATTATCTCGAATGCAGTGTCCAGCGTCGAGGTGCGTTCGCTGCCTAGCGATAGTGATGAGTCATTCATACTGCCTCCTTAGGGAAAAGAATTTTGCCAGGGTTGAGAATATTTCCAGGATCGAATGTGTTTTTAACTGAGCGCATTAACTCAATGGTTTCAGGGCCAACTTGGTTTACCAATGAGTCACGCTTTCCCAAACCAATTCCGTGCTCGCCGGTGCAGGTTCCACCTAATTCAATTACTCGCGCAGTTAACTTCGCTGATGCTGCTTTGGCAGCAACATAAGCACTGTCGTCATTTGGATCGAACATCAACAACGCGTGAAAGTTGCCATCTGCCACGTGTCCCAAAATCGACCAGGAGAATGGTTGATCAGCAAATACCTGCTCTGCATATTCCACTGCTTCCGGAAGTCTAGATAGTGGAACCGCTGAATCTGTTGTGAGCGCTGTTGCTCCAACTTGGGTAGCCAGAACTGCTGGGTAAGCATTGTGTCTAGCTTGCCAAAGTTTGCGTCGCTCGCCTTCGTCTGCAGTCCAAGTGAAATCTGATGCCCCATATTCCCTAAAGATTTCCCCTGCTTCATCAGCTTGGTCTGTAATGCTTTTCTTAGAACCATGAAACTCTAAAAACAATGTCGGCGATTCTGTTAATGATGTTCCTTGGTAAGCATTGATTGCTTTAACACTTAACCCATCCAAGAATTCGCATCGAGCGATTGGCAAACCTTGCTTAACTAGCAGTGTCGCTGCCGCTACTCCATCAGATAAGCGATCAAATGTGCAGTAAGCACCTGACATAGCTTCAGGAATTCCAAAAACTCGCAAGGTTAGTTCAGTAATTACCGCTAGCGTACCTTCGGAACCTACGAGCAATCGTGTTAAGTCATATCCTGCAGAATCTTTGCGCGCACGACTGCCAGTTCTAACTACCGTTCCATCGGACAAAACTGCTTCAAGTGCCATCACATTTTCGCGCATCGAACCATATCGGACGGTTGTGGTACCTGAAGCTCCCGTGGAAGCCATTCCACCTAGAGTTGCATCTGCTCCAGGATCCACAGAGAAGAACAAACCTTCTTTTGCAAGCCGATCGTTTAGTGGAATTCTTCTAAGTCCTGGCTGTACAACAACGATTAAGTCATCAGGACATATCTCGACAATCTTGTCCATCTCGGACAGATCCAATGTGATTCCACCCTCAACAGGAATTATCTGTCCTTCAAGTGAAGATCCAACTCCAAACGGAATCACCGGAACGTTTGCTACCGAACACAGACGCATGACAACCTGTACATCGCTGGTAGAGCGTGCCATGACTATGGCATCTGGACGGATAGCCTTATGAAACGATTCATCGCTGGCGTGACGATTCAGCTCAGTTTCATTCTGGGTTACTTGTCCGGGCAGAGCGGCTGATAATTCATCGATTAGTGACTGCGGTGCACTTCTAAGCATTTACTTCTCCCCTGACCGGCTTACCTGGCAATGAGTCTTCAATTAGCTCGCCATTCTTAATGACAAAAACACCATTGACCAATACATGTTCGATACCACTTGAAATTTGAATTGGGTCAGCATAAGTTGCGTTATCCGAAATCTTGTTTGCGTCGAAAATGACTAAATCGGCATCAGCACCAACTTGTATTCTTCCTTTGCGCTTCATTGCTGGCGAAACATCTTTCAAAACTTCTGCTGGAATCAAAGTGCAGCGCCGCACTGCTTCAGCAATGTCAAGGATTCCAAGTTCTC
>JBIKSW010000035.1:0-6427 GCA_044348415.1 Candidatus Nanopelagicales bacterium | reverse complement strand
GCAGGCTCACATCAGTGATGTGGACACCGTTTACATCAACCAGATTCTGATCCATATTCAACAAAGCAAACTTCAAGCGATCGATGTCAGACAGATTTCCCTTATTGCGAGTACGAACATCAAGTTCAATAGTTACGCGTAAATCCTGTGCTTGACCCACCGTTACGCCAGCTGCCTTTGCCATCTTGTCGGCAACAATTGACGTGATTTCGCCGCGGGCAACCATAGCTGCCAGCGATGCGGCGAGCTCAACCTTCCACTTGTCAGCATCCTTTGGACCCAAGTAAACCGGTTCGTTGTTTCCAACGTAATGCGGACGCCAGACGAAGAAGGAAGATAGTTCACCAGTTGGAACCAGAGTGAATTCGCGCTCCACTTTGACCCGGCGTGGGCCTGGGTAAGGCATTGGAGTGTTCTGTACACCAATGGTGTGTGGGAACCAGCGGAACTCGCGCTTAACGAATCCAACTGAGTGTGGAGCCCAAACGAAAGTAGATGGTTGCTTCTCGTACTGAACGGCCGGTGGTGCTGGTGTTGGCCATTCAACTTCAGTCTTGTAGCCAATCTTGTGTGGCGACCAGGTGTAGTTGCGAGTGACGTGTAGGTAAGGTCCCTTGAGTCCGTTCATGTGAGGACGCCATACGAAGCCTCGCTTGATGCCACCACCCTTACGAGTTCCTAGGTAACTAAGCTCAACAATCTTTTCCGGAGTTAGTTCGCGACCGGTTAATTCCGCAACAACTTTGCCTTCAGCAAAGATAAGAACGCGGTTACAGATGTTGGCTAGATCTTCGTGTTCCGCAGAGGCCACGATTACACCGGCGCCAGCGCGAGCCGCGTCCGCAATCTTTCCAAAGATGGCTGCCTTGCTACCGACGTCAACACCTTGCGTTGGTTCGTGGAGCAAAAGGACGTCTGGCTTAATCTGAATCCACTTTGCAAGCAAAGCTTTCTGTTGATTTCCACCCGACAACTTGCGAAGTTCGATACCTGGAACTGGAGGCTTTACGTCAAAGCGACGAAGTAGTTCGCCAACATCTTTCTTCAACTTATTCTTGCGCAGGCGTCCTGCGGAGAAGTACTTGCTAAGCACTGGCATACCAACGTTGTCAGTAAGTGTTGCCAGTAAAACACCACTTGCACCGGTTCGGTCACCTGGAAGCAGTGCCACACCAGCGTCTACTGCCTTACGTGGGTTTAAATCTTCTTTTTCAAACTTCTTGCTCTTGATGGTTATCGTGCCATCGGTATGTTCAAGCGCACCGAATAATGCATAAGGAACTTGATCGTGACCGGCACCCATTAGGCCAGTCATACCAAGTACTTCACCGCGACGAAGTGTGATGTTCAATTTTGGAATAGATCCAGCAGCCATGTTCTTGGTCTGCAGCACAACTTCCTTAGAAGGAGTTGGTACATGATCTGGGTAGAACGCATTTAGCGACTGACCGAGAATCATTGAAACGAGATCAGCTTCTTTGGTTTCCTTGGTGTTTACGGTGGCAACCTTGCGGCCATCTCGCAAAACTGAAATTCGGTCAGTTAAGTTCAAAATTTCATCGGTACGGTGACTGATGAAAACTACACCCGTTCCCTGTCGCGTCACCTTCTTGACTGCGTCAAAAAGCTTGTCTACCGATTCACTAGGTAGATAAGCAGTTGGTTCATCAAGAACAAGTACGTGACCTTCTGGGTTTGTGGCAATCTCACGTATCGCACGAGCAATTGCAACAATTGCGCGATCAACTGGCGGCAATGCTCCAACCGGAGTGAGTGGATCCCACTTAAGTCCGAACTGAGAAAGTTGATACGCAACTGCGCTTTTCTCGTCTGCCCACGGAATCTTTGATAACCCACCACGACGCCAAGTGCCTAGACGTAAATTTTCAAGAATGCTAAATGCTGGAACTAAACCTAAGTCCTGGTGAACGAAAACCATGCCAAGTTGTGCAGCATCGCTGCCGCGAAGTGGAAGTTCAATATCTTCACCACGCAAAACCAATTTTGTGCCACGGTCAGGCTCGTGGAAGCCGCTGAGGACTTTAATCAGCGTTGATTTACCCGAGCCGTTGCGACCTACTAGGCCATGAATCTCGCCAGGGCGAACATCAAAATCTACATTTGAAAGTGCTTTGGTTGGTCCAAATGTTTTGGACAGATTTGTGAACTCAAGTACTGGGCGAATGCCACTGTCTTCAGTCACTTTTATCTCCTGCACTAAATCTTTTAACTTAACTTTTAAATCTTTGCTTGCAAACTTAAAGAAGAGTGTGACTGGTTGGAGTCATTTCTGACTCCAACCAGTCACAACTAATTACTAGCTAGCGGTCCAGAACTTTGCGAATTCAGCTGCAAAGTCAATGCCGTACCAGTTAACAGAATTTTCTACAGTTGCATCGATTGAGCCAATGTTTGACTCATCGAATACCTTGCAGGTGATTCCGTAGTTGTCTGGAACTGCATTACCAGTTAGCAGACGTAGGCCTGCGTCAACTGTTGCGTATGAGAACCAGTCGTTTGGACAACCGACGTCCATCTTTACTGAGCCTGTGCCAATGCCAGCTGCAACTGCAGGTGTCATGTTGAATGACGACTGAATTGCGGCTGAACCTGCAGCGTCAAGACCAGCGCCAGTAGCGATAGTCATGCCGTCGTAGATTGGCATCAAGTGTGTGATGGTTGGGTCTGCTGTAACAGCGTTCTTTGCAACACCATCAAGTGTTCCATCGAACCAAGTTGCAAGCGGAGCATCCTGGTAGTCAACCTTGGCGTCTGGGCAAACTTCTGCCACACGATCCTTGATTGTCTGAATCATGATTGGGCTGGAGGCTTGGCCTTCAGATCCCCAAACAACTGCATTGCCAGCGCCTTCACCGGTTACACAGAACCAGTCAGCCATCAAGCTAGCTGCAAGTGTGTAATCGAATGATGGATCTGCAGCAATACCGTCAGCTACTGCAACGCCTGGAGCAGCAGTCTGGTTGGTTGTCATTACCGGAATGTCACCCAAGTCAGTTAGCGGAATAAGAGCTGCTGGAACTGCGTTGGTGATGATTAGGTCAACCTGATCAGTTACTGCCTGCGCGAAGAACTTAGGAAGTGGATCGATAACGCCACCTGCATCGCTCTTCTGGGTCACAGTTACACCCTGGCTTTCAAGACCAGCTGCAATTGTGTCTGTCCACTGCTTTAGAACTGGAATCTGGTCGTTGATCGAAATCATTGCAACCTTCTTGCCAGAAGCAGCTGAAGCATCAAACGCATCGCCTGGGTATGCAAATGTCAAAGAAGCAGCAAGTGCGGCATCGTATGCTGCCTTCGCTGTTGCTAAGCCATCGGCAGCCGCAGGTGCGCTAGCAGCCTCGGTAGGTGCTGCTTCTTCAGACGAGCTTGAGCAACCGCTCAAAACTAGTCCAGCAGCAAGTGCGGCGGCTACGAAGCCGAAACGCATTTTCTTTTTTGCTTGCATTAGACGTACCTTTCCCGTTGTTTTGATTCAGTCACTCGACCGCGACCGAAGGTTGGATGCCACCGTGGCTACGAGCACGCCAATAACAAGCGCGAGACCGTAGAACACGTCTGTAATCCAAACCTCGAAGCCCTTGAGCTGTAAGCCCGTGATTCCGGTTTCGAGGAAATATACAGCTACAACTGTGCCCCAGACGTTGAAACGTCCTGGCCTAATTGCAGTTGAACCTAAGAATGCTGCCGCGAATGCAGGCAACACATATGACTTGCCGATGCTGGATTGAGCAGCACCTGCAGTTGTCAGAACCATGGCACCAGCAAGGGCTGCCAAAGTAGAGCATGTAATTAAGGAATAGTAACGGTATGCGTTTGTCCGAATACCAGCTAATCGTGCAACTTCACGTCCCTGACCTACGAAGTAAAGCTGGCGACCGATTGGTGTGTGCTCCAAGATGTACCAAGCTATGAAAACCAAAATCAGCATGAACCAGAAGGCCGCATAGAAACCAAAAATTCTAGTTTTCACGAGCGCTACGAATGAGAAGGTCTGCACGCTCAATGTCGTGTTACCTGCGATGCCGCTAACTATGCCGCCGAGCGCTGTGCCCGTACCGAGAGTTGCGATTAGCGATGGGATTTTTCCCTTAACGCTGAGCAGGCCGTTGATAAATCCAAATAATGCTGCAAAAACCAATGTGATCAAAATTGCAATTGGAAGTGAAACTCCGTGAACCGTTGCAAGCCATGCTGGAATCGCTGCGCCTAACGAAACTGCGCCACCAATCGAGAGATCAAACTCGCCAGCCGAAAGTGCGAACACCAAACCCAAGGTCAATAAAACTGTGGCAGCTTTTTGGTTTGCAATCGAAGTTACGTTTTGCCAAGTTGGGAAAACTTCTGGGAGCAGCAAGCTGAAGATTGCAAACAGCACAAGCCATGCAACCAAAATTGCGTAAGCCTGAATGCGATAGCTCGTTGAAACGGCAGCACTGGTGTTGTCCTTGCCACCTCTACGTCGAAGATTCAACCGGCGTAACGAAACGGTCTGTGACACGTAATCTCCCTTTATTCCCTCGGCTTAAATCATCCCAAGAAACGACTTCCGATGAGATTAAGTCTGGGGGAAAAATGGGTCTAATGCAGGACTTATCGGAAACTTTGTATACAACATTCAGGTAACGGTACTTTTAAAATTCCCCCAAATATTCGGACTTTTGGGGGAATTTGGCTTGTTTTTGGGTGCTAAGTGGACAATGTCCAGATTTAACCAAACCCACTGAAATCGGGCATTGTTCGAGTTTTGTATACGAAGTTACAGAAAGTCCATTAGTTTGGCCATATATCCAAATCAGGAGGATCCGTGAAGGTTTCAGTTGTTCAAAGTGGTAACTGCACTCAGAATGTTTCAGAAAACGTAGAAATGCTGCTCGAACTATCAAAACAAGCAGCAGCCACTAACCCTGACTTGATTCTGCTTCCAGAGCTAGCGACTACTCCTTACTTCGCGGCTGGCGACAAGAGCCCGAAGTATCGCGATTGGGCCGAGCCAGTTATCGGCGGAGCTTCAACAGCCGCGTTCGCAAAGTTTGCAAAAGATCACAACACAGCCCTTGGATTTGGCATGTACGAGATCGACAATGACGTTCGCTACAACTCTCTAGTGATTCTTAATCGCAACGGTGAAGTTGTGCACGGAAAGACTCATGATGGAAAAACTTACCCAGCTTTTCGAAAGCTAACTGCCCCATCAGTTCACATGCCAACACTTGACGTTCACGAAGATGAATACTGCACAGCAGGTCCAGGCCCGATGAACTTCGATGTTGACGGTGTATCAACCGGCGCATTGATTTGCTACGACCGTGCATTCTCTGAGCCTTGGATGGCTAACCGCGCACTTGGTGCTGACGTAGTTTTACTTGCAGTGTCTTCACTTGGCTGGCGCGAATCTTTATTCATTGACGATCTGCGCCTTCGTGCTATGGAGATGGGTGTCTTCGTTATTGCATCAAATCGTTCAGGCGAAGAAACCTGCGGCGGAAAGACTCATGACTTCTTTGGACGTTCTTGCGTGATTGCGCCAACCGGTGAAGTGCTTGCCCAAGCTGGTGGCCACAACTACCCAGAGATCATTCATGCCGAATTAGACATGTCATTGCTAGCGCAGGCACGCAAAGACTGGCCAGTTTGGAATGATCGTCGCCCAGAGATTTACTCCTGGATGTACAAGTAAACCCAGGCAAGTAAGTCCGGATTGCGTCGAATTACTTAATAATTCCCTTGGAACGCAAATCAGCTAGTTTGGCTGCGTCGTAACCAAGCAGATCTCCATAAACTTCGTCAGTGTGCTCACCATGCGCTGGACCACTCCAACGAATTGATGGCTTGGTATCTGAGAAGAACGGGAAGATGTTCTGCATTGGGAATTCTCCAACTCCAGGAACATCAACATTGATGATGGATTCACGCGCTTGAATGTGTGGATCCGCAATCATATCTTTTGCGGTGTAAACCAAACCGTGTGGAACTTCTTCTTCGATTAAGTGATTAATCAAATCTTTCATTTCCCAGGTCCGACTCCAGTCGCCAATCATGGCATCTAGTTCGGCAGTGTTGTCGCCACGTGCGATGTGAGTTGCATACTTTGGATCATCAGCAAGTTCTGGCTTACCCATCGCATGAGCAAGACGCTTGAATACTGTGTCCATGTTTGCTGCGATCAAAAGCATTTCGCCCGACTTTGTCGGATAAACGTTGCTCGGTGTGATCTTTGGCAAAACTGAACCAGTGCGCTCACGCTGGTAACCGCCAATTGCCCATTCCGGAATCAAAGATTCCATGTAAGCCATTACTGACTCATAGATAGAAGCATCAATGACCTGGCCCTTGCCAGTCTTTTCCTTTGAGTGCAACGCGGCCAATGCGCCAAGCGTTGCAAAAGTTGCAGCTAGTGAGTCAC
>JBIKSW010000034.1:0-6460 GCA_044348415.1 Candidatus Nanopelagicales bacterium | reverse complement strand
GTGAAGCAGATGGCTACCTAAAGTACGTAGATTTTGTAACCGATCTTTACAAGTACGAAATGAAAGACTTTATTGATCGCAACATCGATTCACCATTAGATCTGTTGTCGATGGATTTAGTGCGCTTGATTAAGCTCGGTGGCTTTAGAAAACTGGCGCCAAAAGTAAGTCAGTACCTTAAGGATGATAGAACACAGCGTGTGTATTCGTTCCAATCTATGTATGCAGGACTTTCCCCTTATGACGCACTGGCTATTTACGCTGTGATTGCTTACATGGATTCAGTAGCTGGAGTTTTTGCCCCTAAGGGTGGCATGCATGCGCTTCCAGTTGCGATGGCTAAAGCTGCCGAAAAGCACGGAGTTACATTCAAGTACGACACTGAAGTTACTAAAGTTCGAATGAATGGTAACCGTGCAGTAGGTGTTGAAACCAGCAATGGCGAGTTCTTTGCTGCTGACGTTGTTGTACTTAATCCAGATCTACCTGTTGCTTACCGTGACTTACTCGGTAAAGAGCCATGGAGCGTTAAGCGACTTAAGTATTCCCCATCTTGTTACTTGCTACTTGCGGGATCATCTGCAAAGTATGACCACATTGCACATCACAATATTCACTTTGGGCACAGCTGGGCTGGCGTATTCGAAGAGTTGATTGACAAAAAGCAGTTAATGTCAGATCCAAGCGTTCTTGTGACCAACCCAACGTATAGCGATCCTGGATTAGCACCTGACGGCAAGCAGGTCTACTACGTGCTATTCCCGACTCCGAATCTTGATGCTGATATTGATTGGAACAAACAGGCGCCGGCTTACCGAGATCATGCAATTGAAACACTGCAGGCTCGCGGATACACGGGTTTCGGCGACGCCATTGAAGTTGAGCACATTACGACTCCGCAAGATTGGTCAGATCGTGGCATGGAACGCGGCGCACCATTTGCTGCCGCACACTCATTCCTGCAAACCGGGCCGTTCCGACCAGGAAACATGTTTGGTGAAAATGTTGTCTTTACCGGATCTGGCACCCAACCAGGTGTTGGTGTACCAATGGTTCTCGTCTCTGGACGCTTGGCTGCTGAACGCATAACTGGACCAGACAAGTCTTATGTTTCACGTGCGCGACGTTAAGGCGCGTATTCTGAAGTAATGCCAACCCGCCGAATATCTACAGACCCCGGCTGGTTTGGTCTTTATGCCTTACCTGGCTTTCTTGGCTCGTTGTTTATTGCCGTGGGAGGGCTAGGCGTTGGCTGGTTTCCACTCTCAGCAGACATTTTGCAATGGCAGTTCATTGACTTTGTTCAAACCGAAACCATAGGCCTGGCGCTCACTCGATCCTTTGTCGTTGTTGGCGCCGCACTCATACTTCAAGCTTGGCTTGTGGTCGGAGTTGATGCGCTCCATGGAAAAATTCAAAGAATTGAAACCATTTATTTATCCTTAGTGGCGTGGATGCTGCCATTGCTATTTGCACCACCACTTTTTAGCCGAGATGTTTATTCGTATTTCATGCAAGGCAAAATGCAACTTGCTGGAAACAATCCGTATGAATCAGGTGTCTCAGTAGTTCCTGGCTGGTTTCAAAGTGGCGTAGACCCACTTTGGGGTGATGCACCTACTCCGTATGGTCCAGTTTTTCTGTTGATTGAAAAAGCGGTTGCTGCCATCAGTCAAGATTCGTCGCTGATTGCCTCGTACATTTTTAGATTAACTTCACTTGCTGGGGTTGTTTTCATTTGCCTGAGCATTCCCTACCTTGCTAAAGCACACGGGGTGAATCCAGTTTCGGCTGCCTGGATTGGTGTTATGAACCCGCTGGTTCTTATGCACTTTGTTGCTGGCTCACACAATGATGCGTTGATGGTCGGCTTAGTTTGTATCGCGATGGTTTTGGCATTGCGCGGACACTTTATTTCAGGTGTGGTGGTGGCCACACTTGCTCTTGGAATCAAACCTGTCGCAATTGTGTTGCTTCCGTTCTTGGCTTTGATAGCCGCAGGTAGTGGCGCAAGCTTGGTAAGGCGGGCAAAGTATGGAGCTATCGCAGGAGTCATTGCGCTAACTACGCTTTTCGTAACTTCGGCATTAGCTGAGACAGGACCATTTGGATGGATAGGTTCCCTATCGACTCCAGGTACAGTTAAAAGTTGGTTGTCCCCTACAACAGCGCTTGGAATGCTTATTGGTGGTCCAATTCGCTTCTTTGGATTTGGAAATGTTGTTGACACTTCAGTTGGCATAACGAGATTGATTGGTTCGGTTGTTCTAGCAATAGTGCTTGTGATGCTAGTTCTTAGGCCGGCTGGTCGAAGTGCAACGCGTGGCGTCGCGCTATCGTTTGTTGCTCTCGTTGTCCTTGGGCCAGTTGTTCAGCCTTGGTATCTGCTTTGGTCAATCCCATTGCTCGCAGTTACCGGACTAAGTCACCGACAAGTTCGATTGATGGTTATCGCAATTGCTGCATTTACTATTCATGGCATTGCTAATTCCAGTGCCACAGCCGATACGTTTCTTGAACTCAGTGATGGCATAGCCATGGTGCTAGCAGGCATAACGCTTGGACTTGCAATGCTGGCATCAACAACCGAGCGTTCTCTTATTCTGGGTGACAATACCGAGCAAGACATGTTGCCATCTACTCCGACTGAAATTGAAGCAGCACGAGAACGAGAATTGGCTTAGCGCCAGAACTAACCCTGGGAAAGTTCAGATATTCCGGGGAATGAACCAACTGAGTCGCACACTAAAACAACAGCTGAATTAGTTTGGCAAGCTAGCTCTAGAGCTTCTGCTATCTCTAGCGCACCTTCTGGATCAGTCTTCAATAAATCTTGCCAACCCGACCAAGCAATGCAGGTGTTTTCAAGTTTCTCGTCATTTGAAATCAAGGTATCAACCAACTCAGGAAGCGTTGAACCCACCAAACTGGCATTAGAGGTTTGATTCGCTGTCACGTCAACAAACTCTTGAACTGACTTAACTGCAGAAGTTTCCAGCCAAATGCCATTCCAGGCAGCTAAATTGGTTTCGCCTTTGAATCCGGATTCGGTAAAGGTGACTTTCCAGCGCATAACGCCATTAAGTCTTTGAGCTTTCAGCATTGCAGCCAGTAAACCTGGGTTTGGAGCAGCCACTTGATTCCTAACCAAAACTTCACACAACCTGTGCTGAAGCAACCCTACGCGTCCATAGTGAATTTCTCGAATTTCAAACAAACTTAGGGTTGATGATCCAATTCAAGACCTAATTGAATATAGTTACCTCTGTGTCTAAACGTGATCTCGATGCTGCTGGAATCCATGATCCTGCGCTGCGCGAGTCGTATGAATTGTGTCGACAACTAAACGCTGAACACGGCAAAACTTACTATCTGGCCACCTTGCTGCTTCCTCCCGCTAAGCGACCTTATGTTCACGCGCTTTACGGTTTTGCCAGGTACGCGGATGAAATTGTTGATGACTTGGCTTCTACCCTTACCGAGGCAGAAAAAGCCCACCAACTAAATGTCTGGGGCAAAGAGTTTTTAGCAAAATTTGATTCGGGTGAAACTGATGATCCCGTATGCCTAGCAGTTCTAGATACAGTAAGGCGCTGGAACATTCCACGTGAACATTTTGAAGCCTTCTTGCACTCAATGACCATGGATTTAACGGTTACGGAATATCAAACTTATGAAGATCTTTACGAATATGTTTACGGTTCGGCAGCCGTAATTGGACTTCAAATGGTTCCGATATTGGAACCAACCAGTCAAGATGCGTACAAGTATGCAATAGAACTTGGTGTTGCATTTCAACTTGCAAACTTTATCCGCGATGTGGGTGAAGACTTGGAACGCGGTCGGGTTTATCTGCCGCTTTCAGAGTTGGCGCAATTTGGTGTATCAAGGGCTGATCTGGAAGCCCGCATAGCTACACCCGCGATAAAGGAAGCTCTAAAGTTTCAAGTTGCCAGAGTGAAAAAACTCGAAGAGAGCTCTCGCGCCGGCATCGCAATGCTAGGTGTATCAGCTCAGCCCTGCATTGAAACGGCTCGAATTCTTTATTGCGGCATCGTTGATGCGGTAGAAGAAATTGACTATGAAGTTTTTGCAAAACGAGCCACGGTTTCGATGGCACGGCGATTGCGAGTTGCAATTCCGGCTTACTTGCAGGCGCGCAAACTCTGGAAATAAATTATTTGATACCAAGAAAGCGGTGAACGCTTTTTCTTGGCGGTCCTGATTTAGGTTCCCGTTGTACGCCTTTTCTGCCAAGCGAAATCCAGATAATCAACGTCAGCACAACGAGACAAAAACCAAACATCAAATCCTCTATTGGAGCAAACACCAGTCGCCCATCACCAATAAATGTTGGTGGGGAATTCTCTGGAGTACTTGAGCCAATGATTGCGGCGCCGTCATATTCAACAATTCCGAATCCAGTCAGAATTCCATTCGTGATTAACTGGAAAAAAATCACAATTGAGTAGGACACCCAGAAGACTTTTCGCTTCAATAAGCATGTCTTAAAGACGTATAGGTCCAAAGCGATGACGACAAGAACGCCAATGATTGCTAACTGCGTATAAGTCACTTTGTTTCCTCGTCCCCGGCTTCCCAGTTCCGCGCACTTCTAACTGCCTCGAAGGACAAAATCGCACAAATCGGGATCACAATAAAGAACAGGATTTCATCAATCGGGATGTTTGCAACTGTGGTGATACCAGTTACGTATCGCGCGTCGAAATCCCAGTGTCCTTGGGCGATTGCATATGCGTCCCAAATTGAGAACACGATCACAACTGGAACAACCGTATAAATCAGACGAATTGTTCTGCGATAAACATTGGTTCGCAAAAAATATTCAAGCCAAGCTGTGCCCGCAAGGCAGCCTAAAAGAACACTCAAATAGGCGAACTTAGACATGAGACTCTCTTTCGGTTAACTCTAAATGTACCTTGTCGTGGCGCAGAGACGAGATTTCGTGTCGGCATCTAGAATGAAGCAATGACGGATTCACCAAACTTTGATCCCATGTTGGGGAAAGTTTTGGAGGACCGCTATAGCGTCGATGAACTCATTGCTCGTGGCGGAATGGCCACGGTTTACCGCGGAACCGACCTAAGACTTGGCAGAACCGTAGCCCTAAAGGTGCTCGGTGGGGTCTTAGTTAATGATCCGGACTTCGTAGAACGCTTTACCCAAGAAGCTCGCGCAACTGCAGCCTTAACTCACCCCAATGTCGTTGCAGTCCACGATCAAGGAATAAGCGAAGGCTTTCCATTCCTAGTAATGGAGTTTGTCCAAGGGCGCACCATTCGCGAAATCATGGCACAGTCAGGTCCATTTACTAGCGCCCATGCTCTTGAAATCATCAGTGCAGTTCTGGCTGGTTTAAGTTCAGCTCACGATGCTGGATTCGTTCATCGGGACATCAAGCCAGAGAATGTATTGATTACCAATGATGGACATATCAAAGTTACGGATTTTGGGTTAGCTCGAGTCATTAGTGATACCCCAGTTAGTGATTCCACAGGTGCGGTACTTCTTGGCACAATGGCTTACCTTTCCCCCGAACAAGTGCAACAGCTTGCAGTCGACCAAAGATCAGATGTTTACTCCTGCGGAATTTTGCTTTACGAAATGGTTACTGGATTAGTTCCATTCACTGGAACTTCTCCGCTGGATGTCGCCTACCAGCACGTCAACAGCAGTGTGTCAGCGCCAAGTTCGATCCAGCCTGACGTACCGCCTGCCGTGGATCACCTTGTGCTCGCAGCCACCAGAAAATCTCCTGCGGAACGTATTCAAAGCGCCCGCGAATTTCGTGATGGGGTTATCCGAGCAATCTCTGCAGTGCCTCGCGCTGAAGCCCTAACAACTGCGCTTCCGTTGCAGAACACGCAAGTAATTCCAACTCCAGTGCGGGGCGCGCACCGAGCGACCGGTGCAGTGCCATTACAAAAACCAAATCCAGGAATTGGTCCAAGCGGAGTTCATCGTGACATTTCAACAAAATCCAAGGGTCGCAAGTGGGCTCCACTACTTTTAATTCTTGCCCTGTTGATTGGTGGTGGAGCTTGGTATCAATTCACTGGCAGTTACGAAGTCGTGCCGCCAGTTACTTCGCTAACCGTTGATGAAGCAACGGTTATCTTGGCGCCATTAGAGCTAGGCGTTGAAGTTGTCGAAGAGTTTTCCGAGGACATTCCCGCTGGCGTAATCATACGAACTGAGCCGGCTAGCGGAGAGAATGCTCGCAAGGGTTCGCCAGTTAAGTTGTTCGTATCAAAGGGTCAAGAGCGTTACATAATTCCTTCTGACCTTGCTGGACAAGATCCTAAGGACGCAACGTCGGCGCTCGAAGCCTTAACGCTAGTGATCTCTGGGACAAATGAAGTCTTTGATGAGTTGATTCCCGTCGGAAAAGTTGTTAGCACCGAGCCCGTAGGCGGCACTTCAGTTAAGCGAGAAACCC
>JBIKSW010000033.1:0-6603 GCA_044348415.1 Candidatus Nanopelagicales bacterium | reverse complement strand
AAGCGCTTGACATGGACGAAGTTCGCGCCGAGATTGCTAACCAGCAGAATCAGACAACGAACGCTTAAACTTAAGTTAGATCAAAGGAATAGAGGAATTTGATGCAAGAAATTTCCGCCGTTGAATTAATGGCAATCTACAAACGCGTATCAGTCATTGATGTTCGCGAAATCGATGAATATGTTGATGGCCACGTACCGGGCGCAAAGCACATACCGCTTTCTATGATCCCAGTTCGAAATAATGAAATTGATAAAGAAACAAAACAGTATGTTATTTGCGAAGCCGGTGGACGTTCTGCGCAAGCTTGCGCTTTCTTGGAGCAACAAGGATTTGATGTAGTCAACATTGCTGGTGGTACTGGTTCCTGGCGCATGATGGGCGCACCTTTAAACACAGGTGAGCAAGCATGAGTACTGCAAAGAAACCAACACACGTTGTTGAAGACGAGCTAGCTCTTGATGACTTTGTTAAGCGGATTCGCAGAGCTGAAGGTCAAATGGGTGGCATTCTTCGAATGGTGGAAGATGGTCGCTCTTGCGAAGATATCGTCAATCAGTTAGCTGCAGTTTCTAAAGCGATCGACAAAGCAGCTTTTAGCTTGATTTCTGCTGGACTAAAAGAATGTCTAACTGATGGCAAGAAGAACCATGAAGAAGTTTCTGCGCAATTGCAAAAACTTTTTATGACGATGGCTTAGTCAGCAAATGTTGACGCTACGGCGTCATTTAGTCGGCTAACCAAGTTAGGTGCTACTGCAACTGCATCGGCTGAATCATGGGTTCGGTATCGCAACGCATTCAAGTTTTGTCCGCTGCGCAGAACTGCACTAACTATCCGCACATCTCGACGATCTGGATGATCTGATGCTGCTTGAACCAGCGCAGAATCATCATTAGAAGGTAAATCTGATTCGGCTGAAGGTGGCAAAACAATTCTTTCCAGCACGACAATGGCACCGGCCACATCTTCTGGCCAGGCGATAGTGGCAAGCAGCTCATCTAGCTCCAGCGAATCCTCAATTTCTTGCTCTACCGAAGTAAGGGGCATTTCGGCGCTGATTCCCAGCTCGCTAGCCAATTCTGGGTTGGCCGAAAGCAGACTAGCCGTGGGCACCAGAGCGAAGAGTCGGACAGCCTGATCCCAGCCGGCGCTGGCTACGTGGTCTTCGACTTCCCGAATCAAGGGTTCTAGGTTTGAAGCAAAATCCATAGGGTAAGTCTGCCGTATGTGGATTGCGATATTTCAACGTAAGGTATTTAAGTGAGCATAAATTCAGAACGTCCTCGTCGTAGCCCTCTCGGTATAACCCTTACGGTTCTTGCCGGCCTTTTTGTCGCGTTTTCAATATTCGCTGGCTTCTACACAGATTGGCAGTGGTACGGCTCAGTAGGGCGCACCGATGTGTTCACTCAGCAGCTCACAATAAGAGCGATCCTGTTCATCTCAATGACGGTATTGACTGCCCTTAGTCTTTGGGGCGCCGCAACTTTGGCGTATCGCTCCCGCCCGATTAACTTGCCGTCGACACCAGAAGAATTTGCGCTTCAGAAGTATCGGGAGAGCCTGGATCCATTTCGTCGCTTAGTTTTCATTGCAGGTCCAATTGCATTTGGTGTTCTGACTGGACTGTCGGCTGCAAGTCAGTGGAAAACATTTTTGTTGTGGAGCAACTCAACTTCCTTTGGTCAAACCGATCCACAATTCGGCAAAGACATTTCGTTTTACGCTTTCGAGCTTCCATTCTTTAGATTCTTCTTAGGCTTTGGATTTACCATCCTGATTATTTCTTTGATTGTGAACGTTGTCGTTCACTACATCTATGGCGGATTACGCACGAGCATTTCCCAATCAACTGATTCCGCTCGCCGACACCTAATGTTTTTCCTTGGCACACTAGCGCTGCTAAAGGCTGGTGCTTATTCGATTGATAAGTATTCCTTGGCTACAAAATCTGATGCTTTAATCACGGGACTTAAGTACACCGATGTAAACGCAGTAGTGCCTGCAAAAACAATTTTGACTTACATTGCGCTAGCAACTGCAATCTTGTTCTTTATTGCGATCTTTAGAAATGGTTGGTCACTTCCGTTTATTGCATTCGGTGCGATGTTAGGTGCTTCTCTGGTAATTGGTGGGTTGTATCCAGCCTTTGTCCAGCAGTTCCAAGTTAAGCCTTCGGAATTGCAGCGTGAAGCTCCATACATTCAGCGCAATATTGACTCTACGCTTTCGGCTTATGGCTTGAATGACGTTAAGTTCACTGACTATGCAGCTATTGACAATCCATCTCTGGCCTCGTTAGCAGAGGACGCAGGAACACTTTCTAACATTCGATTGCTTGATCCAGCTCTAAACTCTCCAACATTCAGCCAGCTACAACAGATTCGTGGCTTCTATGCGTTCCCAGAAACGCTTGACGTTGATAGGTACATGATCGATGGAGTTAAGCGGGGAACTGTTATTGCAGTTCGTGAAGTAAATCTTGCTGGACTAGCGGATGATCAGCGCAACTGGTTCAACGACCACATGGTGTTCACGCATGGTTATGGCGTAGTTGCTGCGTACGAAAACACTGCTGAAGCAGACGGCGCACCTAAGTTCGCGGAAAGCAACATTCCTCCATCAGGCAAGCTAGATATTGATCAGCCACGAATCTATTTCGGTGAGCAATCACCGGCTTATTCAATCGTTGGTAGCGACGGCAGTCAGCCACCTATCGAACTTGACTTCCCAGATGACAAGAGCGAGAACGGTCAAACTAACAACACTTACACCGGTACTGGCGGTGTTCCAATCGGAAACATGATTCAGCGAGCAATCTTTGCCTTGAATTATCAAGAGACAAATATCTTGCTTTCGAATCAGATTGGTTCTGAATCAAAGATTCTTTATGACCGTGATCCAAAGACACGTGTTGCAAAGGTCGCACCATGGCTGACTCTTGATGGCGATCCGTATCCAGCTGTTATTGACGGCAAGGTGCAGTGGATCGTTGATGGTTACACCACTACAAATGAATTCCCATATGCAGCGCGGATTTCATTGCGTGATGCAACAGCAGATTCAGTTAATACTCAATTTGAGCAAATGCCATTAAGTGCTGGAAACATCACCTACATTCGCAATGCAGTTAAGGCAACTGTGGATGCATATGACGGAAGCGTAAACATTTACGCGTGGGATGAAAAAGACCCAATTCTTCAAACTTGGAGCAAGGCATTCCCTGGCGTAGTTCAGCCTAAGTCTGCAATTCCAGCTGGAGTGCTAGACCACATTCGCTACCCAGAAGATATGTTCAAGGTTCAGCGCGATGTGTTAGCTAAGTACCACGTTGGTGACCCACAGGCATTTTATTCCGGTCAGGATTTCTGGATCGTTCCTGAAGATCCAACCAAGCCAACTGTTGGTCAAGCGCAACCGCCTTACTACCTAACTTTGCAGATGCCAGATCAAGAGGCACCTACATTCTCGTTAACAACTACGTATGCACCAACAAAGCGTCAAACGCTGGCGGCATTCATGTCGGTTAACTCGGATTATGGGGATGACTACGGAACGATTCGAGTTTTGCAACTTCCGCGAAACACTACGATTCCGGGACCTCGTCAGGTACAAAATAACTTTGAATCTGATCCAGAAGTAGCAAAGCAACTTTCGTTGTTGCGAAGTGGTGGGTCTGACGTAGTGCTCGGTAACTTGCTGTCGTTGCCAGTCGGTGGCGGTTTGCTCTACTTTGAACCGGTCTATGTTCGAGCTGCGCAAGGTGAAGGTTATCCATTACTAAGAAAGGTTCTGGTTTCATTCGGATCCAAGGTTGCTTTCGAGGATGATTTGGAAACCGCCTTGAAGAAGGTATTCACTGGACAAACTACAATCCCGGTAGATCCAGCGGATCCGGAAGCTCCTGCGGCACCTGTAACAACACCAGAACAAGATCTGGCAAAGGCAATCATTGACGCTAACAAGGCCTACGCCGACGGTGTAGCCGCGCTGGCTGCAGGTGACTTTGCGGCTTACGGTGAAGCGCAGGATCGACTTTCTGAGGCACTAGACCGTGCCACCACCGCTGGTAGTCAGATTGCGGGAGAGAGCCTGGCGCCTGCGCCAACTCCATCCCCGGCTGCTACTCCTGCACCATCTCCGAGCCAACCAACTAGTTAGCGATTTGGTTGGGCTGGAATCCTCGCGTATCCTTGAAAAACCGACGCGGGGTGGAGCAGCTCGGTAGCTCGCTGGGCTCATAACCCAGAGGTCACAGGTTCAAATCCTGTCCCCGCTACTAACGAAAAATGAGAGTCCTACGGGACTCTCATTTTTGGTTTCTAGCGGCAATCGGATTTGGGAGGAGGCCAGTTTTACTGGCCGACGGTTCCTGTCCCCGCTACTAAAAAGAAAAGACACCTTCGGGTGTCTTTTCTTTTTATCTAAGTAAGTGAGCCAGGATTTGGGACGAGTAATTTGCGGGTGTAACCGCAAATTAGGAGGGTTCCTGTCCCCGCTACTAACGAAAAATGAGAGTCCTACGGGACTCTCATTTTTGGTTTCTAGTGGCTCCGTCTAATCACTCAAAATCTCAGTGATTTTCTCGGCATCTCGCAGGATTGAACCACCAATCAAAAGTGGCTGGGTGTCATCGAGATTGCGAAGTTCAGCAATTGCCTTCTTGCGCTGGTCTTGCCAGTCTTCAAGATCTTCATGCTGAATATCAGCAGGGGAGTCTTCGGCGATTTCGGCTTGATCCGAAATCACTTCGGCAGTAGCGCTGAGAACACCTGCCAGCGCAGTAGCCAATAGAGCTGGTAGCTGCTGCGAGCTTCCCGAAGTGAGTACCAGTTCGCGACAGATGTTCAACACCGTGCTAGCTGTAGCTTCAGTCAGTTCGATTTGTTCAACAACTGCTTTAGCTTCAGCATGATCGATAGCAGGGGACCAGGCAGAACCATCCAATGCTGACTGGGCGTTCGCCTTAATTTCATCAATTTCATTTGATATGAATTCTGCTCGAGCTAACCATTTACTAGCAATTTTGGGATCAACTGTGCCGTCATTTTCAGTTAGTGCCTTAGCGATTGCATGAAGCAATGCCGACAAAGCAAACGATTGCTCAATGCCGGCCTTCAGCGCACGGTCTTGTGGTGAACCTTTTCGCACGAAGTATGAAGCGAAAGTAGCAAGGGCCGCTCCGAGCAGCACACCGAAGAACCGCTCTTCAATCGTGCTAGCAGTAACGCTTGGGCCGACGACCAAAATCACCGTAACCGCAATTGCGATAGCTCCCTCTTCACCTAGTTTCAACAACCGGGCTGTAACAAAGCAAGTGAAAATTGCAAACATGACAACGACGGAGTTAAATCCGATAAGTCTCATCGCGACAAAAGCAACTGTGCCTCCGATAACAACGCCAAGAATTTGCAGGAAGCTTCCTTGTATTGAGTCATGAAAGGTATGTCGCACGGACACGATTGCCGTGATTGCTGCGGTAACACCAGAAACCATTGGAAGATTTGCACCAATGAAGTACGCCAAAGTACCTGCGATTGTGGTCAAGGTTGCAAGTCGAAAGTACGGCGCATTAATGATGTCAATTAGTGTGACTTTTTCACCCGCTACATTTCGCGGCGTAAAGAAATCCTTAACTTTGGACATTGCTTACTTTCTGGTTGACTCAGTTACAAGTGTAACGATGTACCGGTCAATGAAATCAACCTCCGATTAGAGCGTGGCCTTTACTGACTAAATGCCTGCAACCGTCTCGCCGACTTAGTGTGGCGAGCTACTTCTGCACGAACATCAACTCCAACTAGATTGCCTTCCTGAACTAGGGGAGCGCCACCTACCCAGCTGGACCAAACCTGAGCAGGCCCTCCTTGCAATAATGCGGTGACATCATCAACCAAGGAGCCGGCATAGGAAACACCATCCATTTTCCATGCTGCGATGTCAGCATTTGCCCCTATGGTCAGCTGGCCAATATTGCCGTCACGACCTAGGGCCTTTGCACTTCCTCGTGTTGCTAACCACAATGCGTCCATGGCAGTCATTGCCTGAACCGTTCCTTCACGAAGTCTCGAGAGAAGTAATGCCGTCTTTGTCTCCATCCACATAGATTGATGGTCACCTGCAGTTGCTCCGTCACAGCCAATGCCAACATTGACGCCAGCATTCAATAAGTCACGAACCGGCGTTGGCCCACCTGGTAATCCACCGTCTATGACAGTTGCGCTTGGACAGTGAGCCACAGAAACTCCTGACTTAGCGAGTCGTTCCATCTCTGCAGTTGAAGGGTAGACAACATGTGCACACCATGTATTCGCAGTAAACCAACCCAAGTCCTCAAGTGCCTCAAGTGGAGTTTTCCCGAAGTGTTCCAATACGTATTCAGTTTCATCTGGATCATCAGCAATATGAGTGTGAAGTCTTACTCCATGCTTTTTTGCAATTTCCACACTTCGAGTAAACACAGATTTTGTTGAGCTCATCAAGTTACTTGGCCCAAGAGCTATCTGCACCATTGCTGAATCTCTGGGATCATGCCATTTTTCAATCAGTCTGATGCAGTCTGCAATGACATCCTCTTCGTCTTCTTCCATCCCAGGTAGA
>JBIKSW010000032.1:0-6620 GCA_044348415.1 Candidatus Nanopelagicales bacterium | reverse complement strand
CGCCGTCAATGCCCTTAACGGCTCGCAAAACTTGATTTAAGTGTGACGGATCCCCCATCTCGAATGTAAATCTCGAAATGGCGACACGATCCTTTGTAGTTGTAACTGAGGCATTCAAAATATTTACATGTTGATCTGAGAGCGCCCTTGTGACGTCAGAGAGCAATCGCGCTCGATCAAGAGCTTCAACTTGGATGTTGACAAGGAATATGCTGCTCTTGCCTGGTGTCCAAGCCACTTCAACTAAACGTTCTGGCTGAGTTCGTAGATCATCAGCATTGACGCAATCGGTTCGGTGCACTGAAATTCCGGAGCCACGAGTGACAAATCCAAGCACTTCATCGCCAGGAACGGGTGTGCAGCAGCGAGACAACTTAACCCAAGTGTCATCAGCTCCGATAACAGTGATTCCAGGATCTGGTTTTGCATCTCGACGGTTGGCGACTCGGCTTGGCAACACCTGTTCCGAGGCATCTTCAATCAAGCCTTCATCCCCACCAAGGGATGCCGTCAACCTAGCAACAACGGTCTGTGCGCCTAAATGACCTTCACCAACGGCAGCATAAAGTGCGCTCACATCTGCGTAGTTGGCCTCCAAAGCCAATGTGTTGAGCATGCTGTTAGTGAGCAATCGCAGCGGTACGCCGCCTTTCTTCATTGCTCTAACAATGGCTTCTTTACCGGTTTCGATCGCCTCTTCGCGACGCTCCTTTGAAAACCATGCTTTGATCTTGGACTTAGCTCGCGCACTTGCAACAATGTTGATCCAGTCTCGCGATGGACCTGCAGTATCCGACTTGTTAGTAATGATCTCGACGTTGTCGCCATTGGCTAACTTGGTATCAAGTGGCGCAAGTTTGCCATTAATGCGAGAACCTACGCATCGATTGCCAACCTCAGTGTGGACGCTGTAAGCAAAGTCAATTGGCGTGCTCCCGGCTGGAAGTGCCATAACTTCGCCCTTTGGAGTGAAGACATAAACTTCGGCCGCACCTAAGTCATCACGTAACGAATCTAGGAACTCGCCTGGATCTGCTGTTTCGCGCTGCCAATCCAAAAGTTGGCGTACCCATCCAAGATCATCTGGTCCATCTTTGCCTGCGACTTTGTCTTGCTTGTAACGCCAATGTGATGCCACACCATACTCAGCGGCGCGATGCATCTCTTGAGTGCGAATTTGAAACTCAACTGGCTTTCCATTTGGACCGATCACAGTTGTGTGCAGCGACTGATACATCGTGAACTTCGGCATCGCAATGTAATCTTTAAATCTTCCTGGCACGGGATTCCAGCGATTGTGAATTATGCCCAGCGTTGCATAGCAATCCTGAACGCTGTCAACCAGAATTCGAACGCCAATCAAATCGTAGATGTCATCGAAGTCGCGACCGCGAACGATCATCTTTTGGTAGATGCTATAAAAATGTTTCGGTCGACCGCTGACAGTTGCTTCGACATCATTTTCACTTAAGTCCGCATCAACCAAGTCAACAATTGTTTTGAGCGACTCATCACGAGCTGGAGCGCGTTGTGACACGAGTCGTGCAATCTCATCACTCATCTTTGGATACAGCGAAGCAAAAGCTAAATCTTCTAATTCCCATTTAACGGAATTCATACCAAGCCGGTGAGCTAAGGGTGCATAGATTTCTAAAGTCTCGCGAGCTTTTTGCTCCTGCTTTTCAGGCGACAAGTACGAGAGAGTTCGCATGTTGTGTTGCCGGTCAACTAACTTGATAACCAGTACGCGAATATCTCTTGCCATCGCAACAACCATTTTGCGTACTGTCTCTGATGCCGAAGCCTGTCCGTACTTAACCTTGTCCAACTTGGTGACGCCGTCGACCAGTCCAGCAACTTCATCACCAAAGTCAGCACGCAGATGTTCTAGGTCATACTCAGTGTCCTCGACAGTGTCATGCAACAAGGCGGCAATAATCGTCGATGTAGTCATACCCAGATCAGCCAACATGCCAGCAACGGCAATGGGGTGAGTTATGTATTGCTCACCTGATTTACGATTCTGGGCACGATGCAGGTAATCCGCCGTCTGATATGCCCGAATGATTTCCAGTTCATCGCTACCTGGATGAAACTTGAGCAAGGTATCAATCACTTCACGCAATTGATCAGGAATCGGAGTCTCAATCCCCTGTGGAAACCGCTCTGCTAGGGCAAGTGGCAGGTGTGCAGACAAATCTGTTGTCATATCGCCTCCCTAGTTATCCCACATTCTATTTGGAAATCTAGAGAACTGCGAAGACGTCAATTCTTGAGTCTCGATTTGCAACCTTTGCGCTTCCACCAAGAAATGTCAGGTTCAGCAGGACTGCTATCCCTATAACTTCGGCACCACATTCTTGGATCAGATCAATGGCTGCGCAAGCCGTGCCGCCCGTTGCCAGTACATCATCAACGATAAGAACTCGGTCATTCTTGGTAAGTGCATCCTGATGGATCTCTATTGAGTCAGCGCCATATTCAAGTTCATACTCAGCTCGATAGGTTGCCCGTGGCAACTTTCCACTTTTGCGGATTGGAACGAACCCCAAATGCATGTGTGCAGCCAAGGAAGCACCCAGAATAAATCCGCGAGCTTCAACACCAACTATGTGAGTTATGCCTGCACCTGAAAACCGCGCGGCAACTTCACTATTCACCCACTGAGCAGCATCGGGATCCGCCGAAATTGGGGTTACATCTTTGAATACAACACCAGGCAACGGGTAGTCAGGAATCTCTGCAATTAAGGCAGTGACTCCAGCGCGATCCATGGCTAGCTACTTTCCAGTTCTACGGGAACGAGTTTTCTTAACTTGTTGCTGTCGTGGTCCAGCGGCTTTAACGATTGGTGCTCCAACAGTTACTTCAAGCTTGATGTCGCTACCCGCATCGCTACTTCCACGACGAGCCTTAACTCGGTTTGCCAGTGCGATGTTTTCAGGTGTGCGTTCCTTCATCTGGCACAGGAATGGTGTTGCAATAAAGATTGAAGAGAATGTTCCAACCAACATGCCGACGAACAAAGACAATGAAAGGTCGTTAAGTGTTCCAACGCCCAACAATGAAACACCAACAACCAGAATGGCAAGAACAGGAAGTAGCGCAACAATTGTGGTGTTGATGCTTCGAACCAAGGTTTGATTCAAAGCCAAGTTTGCGGCTTCGCTGAAAGTTGTACGAGATCCACCATGTATACCCTTGGTGTTTTCCTTAACCTTGTCGAACACCACAACCGTGTCGTAAAGCGAATAACCGAGGATGGTCAAAAAGCCAATGACACTCGCCGGCGTTACCTCGAAACCACTAAGTGCATAGATACCCACGGTGATCAGAACGTCGTGACCCAAAGCCACTAACGCGGCAACTGCCATTTGCCATTCGAAGTAAATCGACAAGAAGATAGAAACTAGAACCAAAAAGACGAGCAAGGCTCGAAGTGCATTCTTCGTTACTTCATCGCCCCAGCTTGGACCAACTAACTGCACCTTGATGTTCGCTTCTTCCACGGCAAATGACTCTGCCAATGCCGCGCTTAAGGCGTTCGATGCTTCAGTAGATAGTGCCGGAGTCTGGATTCGAATCGTATCTCCGCCAACAATCGTCACTGTCGAAGGTGTTTCGCCAGCTGCCAATACAGTTTCGCGAGCTTGCGAAACTGATTCGTCATTAGCTACTTCAAGTGGAACTGAAAATTCCGCGCCACCCTTGAACTCAATGCCTAGGTTCAATCCACGCACACCAAGAGTTGCGATTGACAAAATAAGCAAGATCGCAGAAATCAAGTACCAGGCCTTACGTCGACCAACGATGTTGTAAGAAACATCGCCACGATAGAGGCTATTTCCTAGTTCGCTCAAACTAGCCATTAGTTACCTCCGGTGTTGAAGTTTTTACCCCAAGTCGAGTTGGCGAAACTCCAGTCCAAGCTGAACCAGCGTTCATCCACTTCGAGTTTCCAAGTTTTGTGACCAGTGAACGAGTGAACAAGAAGGCAACCGCAAGGTCAACGAACGTGATCAGGCCGAGTGTGAACGCAAAACCTCGAACGCTACCAACAGACAAGTAATAAAGAATTGCAGCGCTAAGCAGCGAAACGAAGTCAGCAGCCAAGATTGTTCGGCGAGCTCTGAACCAACCCTGGTCGATTGCAACCCTTAAGCGCTTACCTTCGCGAATTTCATCACGAATACGTTCAAAGTAAATAATGAACGAATCGGCGGTAATACCGATAGAAACAATTGCACCGGCAACGCCTGCCAAGGTGAGCGTAAATCCAATACTTCGTCCCAAAATTACGAAAACCAAGTACGTCATGATCGCCGCAGCTACCAAACTAACCACCGCAATCACACCAAGTGCTCGGTAGTACATCAGCAAGTAGATAACGACCAAAAGCAAACCAAAGCCACCGGCAATTAATCCAGCTTGGAGTTGGTCGTTACCTAAGGTCGGCGAAATCTGTTGAACTTCATCTACTTCAAGTCCGACTGGCAAGGCACCGTACTTCAAAACTTGAGCTAAGGCACGAGCCTCATCAGCAGTGAACGATCCTGAGATAACTGCAGACCCACCGATAATCGCCTCGTTTACAGATGGTGCACTGATTACGACACCATCAAGCACAATCGCGAACTGATCGTTTGGTGATTCAAGCGCAGAAAGCTTTGTTGTTGAATCAGCAAACTTCTTAGCGCCTTCGGAAGTCATCTGTAGCTCTACTTGCCAGCCGCCGCCGCCAGTTGCTGGCAATCCTGCAGTAGCGCTTTCAATGTCAGTTCCAACTAAGTCTGCTGGCGCCAGTGCGTATTTAACAGAAGCATCTTTCTCGCAACTGATCAAGTACTGCGCAGGGTCATCTGTTGAACCGTTGAGGATGTCTGACTCAGCACAATTCAAGGCAGCGAATCGATCTGCGAAGTCACCGGATCCATCAGGAGACTGAATTGGTGGAACTAGAAGTTCAGGTGCAACTGAAACGCTCGGTGATGGACTTGGTTCAGGTGATGCACTTGCCGCTGGTGTCGCACTGTCAGATGGTGCTGCACTTGGGTTAACCGAATCACTCGGAGTAGGTGTCGGACTTGCTTGTGGTGATCCAAAATCAATTGCTAAAACTGGTCGGAAGTTCAACTGCGCAGTTGTCTTAAGTTGATCAACAACAGTTCGGCTAGTTTCACCCGGGATTGTGACAATAATTTTTGCGCCGTTACCAGTTCCTTGAATTGTCACTTCAGACTCAGCAACACCAAAGCCATCAACGCGCTGGCGAATAATCGCTACTGTCTGGTTTAGCTGGTCCTGAGATAAAGTTTCGCCCGCGGCAACTGATGGCGAAAGGATTACTTGAGTTCCACCGCGCAGATCCAGCCCAAGTTTTGGTGTGTAAGTTCCACCCGGCAAGAAGGTCCAAATCATTAATCCGATCAAACCAAGGGTAAAGATCAGTAATGACCGACCTGGACGGTAATGCTGAGCCACTTGTTAAGCCTTTTCGGATTGGTAACTAAAAATCGGTCACGTAAAACGGGTTGTAATCCAAGTTTAGCGTGCAAAACTGCGGTCGCAGCGACCGCCCGTCAGTCTTCAAGTGGCAGTTGATTGGGCAATTTCGGTGCTTTCCGACCCAGTGCAGTCCAAGCTGCAGGTGTAGCAACTCGTCCTCTTGGGGTTCGGGTTATGAATCCCTCTCGGACCAAGAATGGTTCGCAAACTGTGTCCACAGTTTCTGGCTCCTCGCCTACTGCGAGTGCCAATGTCGATAGTCCGACTGGGCCACCACCAAATTTATCGATTAAGGCAATCAGCACGGCTCGGTCTAATCGATCTAGTCCCAAATCATCGACTTCATAGAGTTCAAGTGCTGCCTGGGTTCGAGCTAAGTTCAAATCACCATCGTGATGAACTTGGGCGTAATCGCGCGATCTACGCAAAAGTCGGTTTGCGATTCTAGGTGTGCCTCGGGATCGAAGGCTTAACTCACGAGCCGAATCTGGGTCTATTGAAATTCCCAATTGCTTTGCCGACCTGATCACGATTGATTCAAGTTCAGCTGGCTCGTAGTAATCCAAATGCGCAGTAAACCCAAACCGATCACGGAGTGGAGCTGGCAACATTCCTGCTCGAGTGGTTGCGCCGACCAAAGTAAATGGCGGCAACTCAAGTGGTATCGAAGTTGCACCTGGACCTTTACCAACCATGACATCAACTCGGAAATCTTCCATCGCCAAGTACATCATTTCCTCGGCAGCGCGAGACATGCGATGAATCTCATCCAGGAACAAGACTTCACCTGGAACCAAACTAGAAAGGATGCTCGCTAAGTCACCTGCATGCTGGATTGTTGGTCCGCTGGTGATACGAAGTGGCGCACCAACTTCAGCCGCGATGATCATCGCCAAAGTAGTCTTACCTAATCCAGGAGGTCCTGAAAGCAAAATGTGATCCGCACTTGAATTACGTTGCTTGGCTGCACTTAGAACCAGGTGCAGTTGATCTTTAACGCGTTTCTGTCCTACAAATTCATCTAGCGAAGAAGGGCGCAAAGCTGCATCTGCAACTCGTTCCTCGGTGGAAAGTTCTGGATTCACCATTCGATCGCTCATGCGCCCGCCAAAATC
>JBIKSW010000215.1:0-6626 GCA_044348415.1 Candidatus Nanopelagicales bacterium | reverse complement strand
CGCTTGCTAACGAAGTTCCTGCGGAATCTGAAGTGGACGAAGAAGAGCCAGCATCCAATAACTAGAGCAGTTTTGCCGTACGGTTACAACATGATTACATCAGTTGTTGAAGTAGCAAATGCCGAAGCCTTAGTTGCAAAGTACGTAAGTGCGCTGAGCGATGAGGATGTTGCTGCGGATTCGTTGCTGCCAGATTGGTCTCGTGGCCATGTCATCTCACATTTAGCAAACAATGCGCGCGGACTTTCAAACTTGGTTGAGTGGGCGCTGACTGGTGTGCAAAAAGATATGTATGTTTCTGTGGAACAGCGCGCAATCGACATTGAAAATGATGCCAAACGCCCAGGCAAAGAAATTGTCGCCGATTTTCTTGAGCAGTCCAAGATCTTTGCAGCCAACCTTGATCGGCTTATGACAGGACCGGTATTGAGTGAAGAAGTTGTTTTGGGAAATGGATCACATGTGCATCCTCACGAGATAATTACGCTTCGCGAGCGTGAGCTGCTAGTTCATCTTGTTGACTTAGGCGTTGGCTTTAAGGCAAACGACTGGACTTTGGATTGGTCAATCAAAACCCTTAAGAGTGTAAGTGCTGGTAAACGCAAAGAGCCGATTAAATTCCGTCTCTTAATCGCTGGTGATCACACTTGGACTATGGATCAAAACGGAATGACAGATATTTTTGGAACTCCACAAAGTCTGGCTGCTTGGTTAATGGGTCGGGAACCAGACGACAAACTTGTAACATCCGATGGTTCACCACTTGGCAAACCACCACTATGGCTTTAAAGTCAAAACAATACCTAGGAAAGTGAGACAACATGTCTGAAGAACAACCAACAATTACCGTTCGTGCTAACGGATCTTTGCGCGTTAAGGGTGCAACTTTGATCGGTGCTGATGGAAATGTAATCAGCGATAAAGAAACATTCTCACTATGCCGTTGTGGTCATTCAAAAGATAAGCCGTTCTGTGATGGCGCTCATCGTGAAGCTGGTTTTGAAGATTCCGGCGAGCACGCACCTGTTGAGTAATTGGGTTCAATAGTTAATGGAGTTAACTGAACTTAAAAGTCGCTGGAATGAAGTTCTTGATGAACTTGAAGCAACCGATCGAATCGCTTGGCTAGCATTTTTTGACGCCAGACTTGCTGACTTAACTGACGGTGTCCTAACTCTGGATTTTTCAGATGCCACTAAATTCCAAGACGGTCATGATCTAAAGAAAACACTTCCAGAAAACAGTCATAAATCTTTACTCGCCGCGATCAACAAAGTTACTGGACTAACTCTTACTTTGGAATTTAGTTAAGTCTGGATATCCGATGTCATCAAAAAAACGAATTGGGTTTTTAGCAACAGCTGTTGCTCTAATCATCGTCGTTGGCTATTTGATTGCTAACCCGAGTCAGAGCAAATCTCCCCAAGCTGTTGTCTCCCCTATTAGCTCGCCAACTACTGGTCCCGAACCGAAGCTTCGCAGCATTTCCATTGTTTCTAGTGGAGACATTTTGTTGCATGAAAGACTCTGGGCTCAGGCAAAAGCCGATGGTGTCGATGGCAATTGGGATTTTTACCCCCAGCTCGCAGATTTGGAGCCTGTAATTAGTTCAGCTGACTTAGCACTTTGTCATTTGGAAACTCCATTGGCAGAACTTGGCGTTGATTACCAGGGCTACCCAACTTTTAACTCCCCACCACAAATAACAGAGGCCATAACCAATCTTGGTTTTGATATGTGTGGCACGGCTTCCAATCACAGTTTGGATCAGGGATTTGCCGGGCTAACTCGAACCATAAAAACTTTGGAGGCTGCTGGCATTCCCTATACAGGAACTGCTAACTCTGCAGGAGATGCAAGTAAACCGCTAGTGATGGATGTGCAAACTGCAAATGGTGTGGTCAAAGTTGCAATTTTGTCCTATACATATGGCTTCAACGGATTTGAACGTGATGCTGACAAATTGTGGAGTGCGAACCTAATTGATCCTGTGGCAATAATCGCTGAAGCCAAATTGGCACGCTCGCAGGGCGCTGAGATTGTTATTGCCAAATTGCATTGGGGCAACGAATACACAGATAAGCCAAATGACTTTCAAACTTCAGTAGCGCAGGAGTTGGCGGATTCGGGTCAAATAGATTTGATTGATGGCTCACACAGTCACTCGGTGCAGCCGATAACACAAATTGGCAATACCTGGATTGCCTACAGTCACGGGAACTTTGTTGCTGCACAACGTGAGCCAGAAACTATCAAGTCTGAAGGGTTAGTTACACGTTGGGAGTTCGTTGAATCAACTTCTGGAGGATTCAAACTTTCCTGCGTCAAGGAAGTGCCGACTCTTATTCGCGATGATCGTCCAGTTCGAGTTATTGATGTAAACAAAGCCTTGTCTACAGGTGAATACCTTAGTGAGACTAAAAACCGCCTAGAGAAAGCAAAGGCTCGTACGGATGAAACCGTAAGAGCACTTGGCTTCACTAGATTTTGTGATTAAAGCACTTGTTCAGAATGCGCAGATAAATCTAAGAAATAAATGACCCGCGATTGCTGGTCAGCCAAAAGTTGTACTGACTTAGATTAATAAGTTGCACAGTCAAATTACAGTTGATTTGATTTGTGCTCTGCGATCGCTGCTTCACCAATTGCAATCACAGTCATACCTTTTGCAACTCCTGATGTAAAGTGCTGGATTGCCTCAGCCGTTTGTTCCAATAAAAAAGATTTATCAATCTTGGGTTCAATTTCTTCTTTTGATAAGAATTGAATTAACGTGTCAAGATCTTTTCTATCCTCAGATTGAATAAACCACAGCAAATTTTGCTTGCTAAACCTTGATCGGAAATTTGCGCCAAAGTTGCGTGCCATTCCACTTGATCCTTTTTGAGATGCGACTCCAACAATTACCAATGTGCCAGTCGGTTGCATCAGCTGTACAGTCCTATCAAGTGGCAATGGGCTTGCAATGTCAATAATGCAGTCGTATAACCCATAAATTTCTTCACCCTGATAATCAATGGTTTTGACTGCCCCAAGACCCTTAACATATTCTGACTTTTCGCCCCGAGATACTGCCGTTACTTCAGCGCCGAGACTTGATGCGATCCTGACAACAAAACTACCAACGCCTCCTGAGGCGCCGGTGACAAGGACTTTTTGACCTTCTTTTACTTTCGCGTGATCCACAACAGCTTGAAATGCGGTACTTGCTGAGACTGGCAACGTAGCACCAACCAAGAATCCAAATTCTTTTGGTAAGCGTGATACACGGTTTGACTTTGCAGACACAACTTCTGCAAATGTTCCTGCTGCAGTTCCTAGCACTCGATCACCCACTACTACGTGATCTACATTTGCACCGACTTCTTTGACTATTCCTGAAAAAGTCATACCAGGTCGCTTGCGAGGTTTTCTAAGTCCAAAAGCCAGTCTTACCATTGGTATCTCTGCGGTCATAAGATGTAGGACTCCTGCGTCCACACTGGCAGCCTCTACTTGTACGAGTACTTCTCTTGCGCCAAAGCTTGGTTGGGCAATGTCAGCCAAGTAAAGGGTTTCACTAGTTCCATATCTATCTTGGACAATTGCCCGCATACTTCACATCTCCTTCTACATCGAAAAAATCAAATGCTCACTCGGAACTCCGTGGCAAGAGCTGCTTCCTTTTCCATGTTGTTTCGAACATTCTCTTGATTAAATATGTCAGTTAGCAACTCACTGGGTTTATCCGAAAGCACAGTATCGTTCGATCGCGCCGGACTTCACCTGGAATCTCTTTCTTTCCTACCCCAAGCACGATTGAAGATCGTTCCCGTGATGACACTACAAATTGGTAAGTTCCCGCCTCTGAAGTTGTCTTGTATCGGGCAAGATAGATGAAATTAGTTTTAAGGCCTGGGTAATAGAAATTTGTGCGTTCATTTAATTCAACTGTTTTCACCTGACCAGAGGGTGATGTGATCACTAACAGTGGTAATTTTGTATTTGGAAAAGTGTTCTCTGGTTTCTTATCAACAATCAAATATTCAACAACTAACTCTTGTCCCTCTTTGAGAACTGTGCGAAATGCCTTTTTCTGACCTGACTCCATAAAGGAAGCTTGGACAGCAAATGAGATTGTGCCATCGACCAGCAAGGGTCCAGCACCTGGAGTCGTATCACTTTCAAGCAAAATCACTGGTGTGTGAGCAGATGCAGGTGGTGGTAGTTGAGGTATGACTATAGAGATTGCTACGAGTAAAGCAATAACTAGTTTTCTCATCGGCTGTCAACAAAAGGCTGAATAAGCTTTGCATGCTCCATGTCTAGAACTTACTGGATTTATGCAAATCTAGAGGTAAATCTCTGGCGCGCCAGCGCTGCGGGCTTGATAACTTAATGTCCTGCTGCTGCTCTGGAAGTTTCAATCAATTTATTTAGATGTTCGGATTCATCTTTGAGTTCATCAAACAAAATTGGAGAGCCCACTAAATTATTAGGAACGTCCAGAGTTAAAAACTCGATCCCGAAAATTTTTCTTAAAGAACACGGCGTGACAAAGTCAAGATCTAGCGTGCGCCTTCTGTCTTAAGTAATTTTTCTAAATTACTTCGGCTTACTTCAATAGCAGCCTCACGCGGAGTAACTTTAAGAGCTTTTGCAGAATTCAGGATTTCTAGCGTAAGTTCATCGAGCCGCGCACGAATCTTTTGCTCTGATTGCTCCCAGGTTCCATCAATATCCCCAAACAAAAGTAGCCACCACCAAGCATTGGTTGCTGAGTTAGCAAGGAAATCTGGAATGACGGTGATGCCTCGAGCTGCCAGCAATGCTTCTGCCTCTTGCGTTATCGGCAAGTTAGAAGCTTCAACAATTAGTTGGGCGACTACGTCTTTTTGATTTTCTACTGTTATGCATGAGGAGACAGCAGCCGGGATTAAAAGTTCGCAATCAATTGAAAGCCAGCCCGATCCATCTTGAGTTTGTGCTCCGTTGGGAAGATTGTTGCGATCAATTCGACCAAAATGATCTCGATGAGCGAGTAATTGCTCAATGTCGAGTCCTTCCGCATCAGTAACTATGCCGTCAGAATCGACAATCCCAACGATTCGGACGCCAGCCATTGCAAGAAACAGGCAGCTCGCTCCACCCATTGATCCAAAACCTTGAACAACAGCTCTTATGTCGGATGGGGTTTGGCCACGAAATTTAATCGCCGTCAGTGCTGCTTGCGCAACACCTAATCCACCGACTAATTCGTCTTGTGAAATACCAAAAGCTGAAGTTGAAAAACCGAGCTCAAGACGTGCTTCGGACGCTACTGAATCCTTAACAAGGGGCTTTACAGAATCGATGCAGGAACCAAGATTTCGACGTTTGAATATTTCGTCGATGTCCGTTTGGCGAACACCGAGATCTTCTCCGGTTGCCCAAAGCTTTGAAATAATCGGGTTTAGATCAACTAAAAATCTTTCAAGCACTTTAAGGGCATCCGGGTGATGGGGATCAAAGTCAATACCACCTTTTCCGCCGCCTACCGATATGTAGTTCTGGCCTTCCTTTAAGTGCAAGGCCTCTTTTTTTGTCATTGCTTTTGCAAGTCCACGAACCTCGTCGAGTGTGCAGCCAGCGCGCATTCTTAAGCCACCACTGGAGACGCCTTGTACTAAGCGATCAATGACTACGAAGCCGCGGGCATCTGACTCGGAGTCATGCCATGTGATTTCAAGAAATGATGGACGATCGAGAATATCTACAGAAGACAAGACAGCTCCTTGTTTTATTGAATGACAGTTCAGTAAGATTTTCTAGGAAACGCTTCTAGGTGTCAAGCATCAATCTGAAAATCTCATACAAGCTAGAGCTTTTTTTGCGTAAATTCATTTGAAACAAATTCTTCAATCCATGTGTTTGCTTCGGATTTAGTGAATTCCTGCGGCCCGGTCAATTCCGCCACGGATAGGCCATCGGTAAAAATTGTAAATCGTGTTGCGGTTTGGTCGATGCTATATTTCGGTGACCAGCCATTGTCAACGGCTTCTTTAATCGCAAGCCGGAGCAATTGCTTCCAGCTTTCATTGATTTCGGCGAGCGCTTCCGTGATTTTAGGATTCCAACGTCCCGCCGACCAGCCATCAATCCAAAGTAGCCAGCTACGTGATTGCTCGCTTGGTGCATACCAATTCAATATCGAAATTATCCGCTTAATCGGATCTATTTCCTCTGCAGAAATTATTGCTGCTTTCTCTAAGTCATTCGCTGCAGCAAACCTAAATGCGGTTGCGAGCAACTCGTCCTTGGTTCTGAAATGGTAAATTACCAACCCAGAACTCACACCCAAGGTCTCCGCGACATCCGAAATTCGAATAGTTCGTAGGCCCTTTTCATAGACCAATTCCATTGTTGCGCGCAAAATTTCGTCTTGCCTTATCGAGGCCGACACTCTACTTCTTTTATTCTGCATAGGTGACTACCTTTTGTTGACAATAAACAACTAAATTATCAATTTTTCGTTGACATAGGGGGGTAAGGCTGTAACACTTGACTTTATTGTGACTGACTGACCGGTCAGTTACCAAACTTGAAGGGAACGAGGAACCATGCAAAGACGCTCAGCAACTTTTGTTTTCGCTGCAGTAACAGCCGCA
>JBIKSW010000031.1:0-6775 GCA_044348415.1 Candidatus Nanopelagicales bacterium | reverse complement strand
CACCCAATGGCTGGTCGAGAAGTTTCTGGTGCAATTGGCGCACAAGGAAACCTGTTTCTGGATCGCCCGTGGGTAATTGCAACTAGTGATCGAACATCTGCTGATGCAATTGAAGCTGTGAAGTCATTAGTGGAATCACTTGGTGCGTTCCCGGTAATTCGAAGTATTGAAGAACATGATCGTGCGGTCGCATTGATTTCACACACACCGCAAGTTGTTGCATCTGTTCTGGCTGGTGAGTTAATGGATGCTGAAGGCTCTTACATTGAACTTGCCGGACAAGGTATTCGAGACACAATTCGTATTGCCGGCTCAGACTCGGATCTGTGGACAGAAATCCTGAGCGAAAACTCACAATTCATCTCACAACAAGTGACTCAAGTTGCAAATCATTTATTAGATTTCGCCTCAGCCTTAGAAGAAGGCAATCGCGACTCTGTTGCAGCCAAGCTTGTTAAGGGAAACAAGGGTAGAGATCGCTTGCCTGGAAAGCATGGTTCGTCGAAACAGTCGACTGCAATTTTGGCCGTTCGACTTGATGACAAACCTGGTGAGCTAGCTCGACTATTCACTGTTGCTGCCCAGGCCAATGTCAACCTTGAAGACGTTCGAATCGATCACTCACTCGGACATCCAACAGGCTTGGTTGAACTGACTGTGGCACCAAGTTCCGTTCCTGTGTTAAAGCCAGCGCTGGAACTTGAAGGTTTTGTAGTTATTTCTTAACTCAGTGTTTTTTGTAGTTAATTCTCAACTAAATGACTGGGTAGACTTATCTATATGCCCAATTCGCTCGTAATCGCCATTGATGGCCCGAGCGGTTCCGGTAAATCGAGCGTTTCACGCGCTGTTGCTACCGAATTAGGCCTGGATTACCTGGATACCGGCAGCATGTATCGCGCCATGACTTGGTTTTTACAAGATCAAGGCATTGATATTAGCGATCCAGAATTAGTGGCTAACGCCGCCAAGGCTGAAGTAATTCAGCCAAGTATTGACCCAAGTGAACCTGGCATTCGAGTGGCGGGTCGTGATGTATCGATCGAGATCCGCGGGCCTCAAGTTACTCAAGGGGTCAGCTCAGTTAGCGCTGTTCCAGCGGTGCGTGAACTTATGGTCAATCTGCAACGCGAGATTGCTGCTAATTCGAAAGCTGGAATTGTGGTTGAAGGCAGAGATATATGTGGAGTTGTTTTGCCGGATGCTCCAGTCAGACTTTTCATCACAGCTGATCCTGAAGCTCGGGCAAATCGTCGAGCTAAGGAAATTGGCGCTGAAGTTACTGACACTCAACAAGACTTAGCAAGGCGCGATTTAGCCGATTCCACAAGAACTGTTTCGCCGCTTGAAATAGCACCTGGCGCGCGAGTAATCGATACAACTTATATGGAACTTAGCGAAGTCATTGCCCAAGTAGTAGATATTGCGAGGGCGGCACGTGGATAACGAATTAGATCCAAACGCAGAGACCATTATTTATGACGTTGCTGGAGATGCAGTTGAACTTGATGACACCATTGAAATTCCAGAGCGCTGGGAGGATTTAACTGAATCTGAGTACACCGCTCTGCTTGATCAACTGGGTATCCCATCGGATGAACCAACAGATGAACGCGATGACCTGTCTAATCTGCCGATCGTGGCAGTGGTTGGCCGCCCAAATGTTGGTAAGTCAACGCTTGTTAACCGCATTATCGGCAGGCGAGAAGCTGTTGTCGAAGACACTCCTGGTGTTACTCGAGATCGAGTTCGATACGAGTCTGAGTGGAATGGCGTTCCTTTCATTGTTGTTGATACTGGTGGTTGGGAACAGGACGCTATTGGTATGAGCGCTCAGGTTTCTGCGCAAGCCGAAGCTGCCATTAATTCCAGCGACGTGGTTATTTTTGTTGTCGATGCCACGGTGGGCGCAACAGATGCTGATGAGCAAATCGTAAGAGTTTTGCGACAGGCAAAAGTCCCAGTCATTTTGGTTGCCAACAAGGTTGATGATGAACGAGCCGAACTAGAAGCAACCAGACTTTGGTCACTTGGACTAGGGGAGCCTTACACGGTTTCGGCTTTACATGGTCGCGGAAGTGGCGACTTACTTGATGTCGTGCTGGCTGCTTTTCCTGAAGATGGTTCTGGCCAAGCCCGACCACGTGGGCCGCATCGCGTTGCGCTTCTCGGCAAACCTAACGTGGGTAAGTCCAGTTTGCTTAATGCGCTAACTGGAGAGAAGCGCGCAGTAGTAGACAGTGTTGCTGGCACGACTGTTGATCCCGTAGATGAGTTAGTAGTCATGGATGACGAAGAGTGGATTTTGGTTGACACAGCTGGTATTCGTCGCAAATCAAAAAACGCTTCTGGACACGAATACTTTGCAACACTTCGAACTAAATCAGCACTTGATAAAGCTGACGTAGCAGTTGTCTTGTTAGATGCCAGCGCACCACTAACTGAACAAGATTTACGCATCATTTCAATGGTGGTTGAGTCAGGTCGCGCTTTAGTTATTGCGTTTAATAAATGGGACTTAGTTGACGAAGAGCGCAGGTACTACTTAGAGCGAGAAATCGAACGAGATCTTGTGCAAGTTGCTTGGGCGCCACGAATTAACTTCAGCGCAAAGACTGGCTGGCATAAGGATCGACTTGTTCCAGCATTACGGTCTGCTATTGCTGGTTGGGAAACGCGAGTTCCGACTGGTCGCATGAATGCGTTCTTGGCCGAGATTGTGGCAAGTCATCCGCATCCAGTCCGCGGTGGCAAACAGCCAAAGATTTTGTTTGGAACCCAAGCCAGTGTTGCGCCACCGGTATTCGTGCTGTTTACTTCAGGATTCCTTGAGGCGGGATACCGCAGATTCGTGGAACGCAGATTCCGTGAGGAATTTGGCTTTGTGGGATCCCCGATCGTTATAAACCTTCGGATTCGGGAAAAACGCCGTCGTTAAAATGGTTACAAATGTCCGATTCACGGGATATTGGGGCATTACCCGATAACGAACCCGTAACACCTGCCATTTACATGCCATTTACCTTGAATTAACAGGCGTTTTGACGTTACTTTAGGGTTGCCCGAAAAGAATTCGTCGGGCCAACGAGAGGAAATACAAATGATCAAGCCGATCAAAATCGGTGCGCTAGCTGTTGCTGGTGCACTTGCCCTTGCTGCTTGCAGCGGTGGCAGTGATTCTGCTGGTGGCGACGTACTTGTAGTAGGTACCGACCTTCCATTGCAGGGCGCATCAGCTGATGCGAGCAAGTCAACCAACGAAGTCGTAGCACTTGTTCTTGAACAAGCTGGCGGCAAAGCTGGAGACTTCACTGTCGAAATCAAAGAATATGATGACTCAACAGCCGCTAAGGGTGCTTGGGACGATGCAGCTTGTGCAAAGAACGCACAGGATCACGTAGCTAACACAGCGCAGGTAGCTGTTATGGGTACTTACAACTCCGGTTGTGCAAAGATCATCATCCCAGTTCTAAACCAGGCTGGCATGTTGATGGTTTCCCATGCAAACACCTACCCAGGTCTAACTGTTGAATGGGATAAGGGCGAACCAGGTCTTTACTACCCATCCGGCGCACGTAACTACGCTCGCGTAATTGCACACGACGGTTTCCAGGGAACAGCAGCTGCTCAGTTCCTATTCAACGAGCAGGGTGTAAAGATCCTTGCTGTTATGGATGACACTCAGGCTTACGGAATCGGTATTGCTGACGCAGTACAGATCGAGTTCGAAAAGCTTGGCGGAACAGTTGTTCGCGAATCATGGGATGTAAAGCAGACCCAGGGTTACACAGCAACATTCGAAAAGATCAAGGCATCCGGCGCAACAGCCGTTTACTATGGTGGAATTTTCGATAACAACGGTGTACAGCTAGTTAAGGACAAGACAACTGTTCTTGGCGACAACACTGCATTCCTATCAATGGCACCAGATGGTTTCTCCGGATACCCAACACTTCGTGAAATGCCAGAAGCAGAAGGTCTATGGATGACATTCGCTGGTAAGTCACTTGATGGCATCATCAAGGGTGGCGGCGCTCCTGCTAAGTTCATCGAAGATTACGAGGCCAAGTACGGCGCAGTGCCAAACAGCTCATACGCAGTATATGGTGGCGTAGCCATGCAGGTAATCCTTAAGGCAATTGCAGCATCAGACGGTACCCGTCAGGGCGTTATCGATGCAGTATTCGCTGGAGAACAACTATGTCTAACAGCCGAAGAATCAATCTCAGGCATGGGCTTCTGCCTAAGCCAGGAGACTGGTGACGTAGATACCGTCACAATGACTCTTCAGCAGATGACTGGTGGCGTAGAAACCGATATCAGAACTCTTGACATCAGCTAGTTAGCCAAAGTGCTCATTTAGGGCACACAGGTTTGGGCGGGATTGGTAAACCAATCCCGCCCAATTCCTACCAATTTCCAAATTTTCTAAAATATCGTGTTAAGTTAATAGAAATTTCCGAGCACCTATTTTGGTGTCTTAATTGAAGGAGAAACCGCAGATGACTACGGTTGCATCCGGCGTAGCTCGCAAAAAGAAAGTAACGCCTAGCGCAATACTTATCAGAGCCTCAATGATTTTCATCATTGGAGTAGCCGTCTATTGGTTGGGCCTGAACCTAACTAACGATCCAAGACAGTTCGCACAGGTGACTGTGAACGGTCTCAACAACGGCTTGTTGTACGCGTTGATCGCGCTTGGCTACACATTGGTTTACGGCATCATCGAGTTAATCAACTTCGCTCATGGTGACTTGTTCATGCTTGGAGCTGTGTTTAGTTTCGCAGTTTTGACCGAGTTCCTTGGTGCACAAAGCCCAAGTGCAACTAACTATGCATTGCTGTTGCTGGTTCTCCTATTAACAATGCTCTTTGGAGCGATAGTTAACACTTCGATCGAACGCTTGGCTTATCGCAGGTTGCGTAATGCCCCTAAGCTTGCACCACTTATCACCGCTGTTGGTATGTCATTCGTGCTGCAGTGGGTTGGTCTTAAGTGGATTGGTTCTAACCCGGTAAACGTAAATACCGTTTTGCCTTCCACAAGTTTTGAAATTGCTGGTGTGGTAATTGCTTTCAAGACAGTCATCATCTTCGCAATTACGATTCCGCTTTTGATTGTCTTGGCTTACATCGTCAACAAGACCAGGCGCGGTCGCGCAATGCGTGCAACAGCGCAAGACAAAGATGCTTCGCGTTTGATGGGTATCGACGTTAATAAGACAATTACATTCACATTCGCAATTGCAGGTGCCGCAGCAGGTGCAGCCGGAATTATGTGGGCTCAAACAACTGGAACGGTTGCATACAACTTAGGTTTCCAGCTCGGCTTAATTGCATTCACATCTGCGGTTCTCGGCGGCGTTGGAAACCTGTACGGCGCAGTGCTTGGTGGAATTATCATCGGGTTAATTCAGAGCTACAACGATGGTTTGGCAATTGGTCCAGGCCAGCGTTGGTCTCAAACCATGGTTTTCACAATCCTTATCCTCTTAATGGTCTACCGTCCCGGTGGATTATTGGGCGAGACAGCACAAGAGAAGGTCTGATATGTCTAACACATCTCCAGTAACTGCTGCTCCGGCACATCACGCCGACTCCGGTAACCGTAAGTGGGCTATTGGCTTTGCGTCAGTCGTTGCGTTCTTCTTCATCTTGAACAAGTTCATACTGCCTGAAGCACCACGTGGCATACAGACCTTCTTCAATAACTGGTTCTCATTAACCTCGATGGCTGAAATCATGATCTGGATCCTCATGGCTCTGGGCTTGAACATCATTGTTGGTTATGCCGGACTGCTTGATCTTGGTTACGTAGCATTCTGGGCACTTGGTGGCTATGTAGCTGGCTGGTTAATGTCACCATTCTTCAGTGGAATATCTTTGAATTTCTTTGGAAATCCACGCGAAGGATTTGAATTCGGAATTCACTTCCACGTCTTCCTGGTTTTGATACTCGGCGGCGTTTTTACGGCGATCTGGGGCATCATCATTGGTGGACCGACATTGCGCCTTAAGAGTGACTACCTAGCTTTGGTAACACTTGGCTTTGGTGAAATCATTCCGCAGTTCATGATCAATGGTGCTGACATTGCTGGTTACAACGTAACTAACGGCTCGCAGGGTATTGGTGGCCTCGATGACGTAAACCTTTTCGGTTACGTGATCGGAACTTTTGCGCTACCTGAGAAATTCTTAATGGTTTCTCTGATGGCCGGTGCCATGATCTTCTTCTCAATCCGCTTGCGCGATGGTCGCCTAGGACGCGCCTGGTTAGCGATCCGCGAAGATGAACTTGCAGCGAGCATGATGGGTGTTCCGCTATGGCGTACTAAGTTCGCTTCATACGCAATCGGCGCTGTCGGTGGTGGTATCGGCGGTGTTGGCTTCGCGATCTTGGTTGGTGGCGTTTACGCTGACCGATTCAACTTCGTAATCTCAATCATCATTCTTGCCATGGTTGTGCTCGGTGGTATGGGTAACGTTTGGGGTGTTGTTGTTGGCGCAGTAGTTCTGGCTTGGATTAACTCGATTGGGTTGATCCAGGTTGGTGACTTGGTGAACAACACATTTGGGACCAACATCAACTTCCCGTCATACCAGTTCTTATTGTTCGGGCTGCTTCTAGTTCTTATGATGCTCTTCCGTCGTGAAGGCTTCATTCCAGAAGCGCGAATTCGAATGGTTATGAATGAAGAGAAACTTGAAGACGAAGAAAAGGTATCCGACGAGACAAAGATTGGGCACAGCTAACTATGAGTCTTGATGGCAGAGC
>JBIKSW010000030.1:0-6798 GCA_044348415.1 Candidatus Nanopelagicales bacterium | reverse complement strand
GAGTTCGAGATTCAATTCTTGGTTGGCATCTCGCAATTCGGATTCATACGAAATTCGTTTACTGTCTACGACAACGCTGTAGGTAAGTAGTAGTCCAACGATCATGGTGCCAAGTGTTGCTGTTGGTACCAGGTTTAAGCGTTCGATTATGTCAATGTCTAACCAGCGAAGCACAAGAATTGCTGGAGTCCATGCAATCGCCAGCACCAAACTCAAAAGAGCGAAAGCACGCCCAGTTCGTATCGGCCGATTTGAAATCGGTAGTCGTATGAAAATCGAAAGAATAACTGCAAGTGGTGCGTAAGCAAGCATTACAACCGGTAGTGAACTGTAGCCAAGATATAGAGTTGCGCCCGTTGTATTCGGCACTACAAGAACTAAGTAGATAGCCATTGGGCTAACCACGTTTCGAAGTGTCAACATTTCTGGCAAGGCAATTAGAGATGGCTTCTTGGCAACGCCGCTTAAACGGGGTATTTCAATTTTTTGTTCTTTATGTAGCGACGCACTTAAGGGACGCAGTCTTGAATCAATCAAGTCTGAAATTTTATTGGCGGAAGTTTTTAGGCCTGCAGAATCCTTAGTCGAAACACTCTTTAGGTTTTCAGAAATCTCAAGTAGTGCTGGCTCAATACTTTCATTAACAATTTGTTGAATTTCAAGACGTTGCTGTTCAACTAATTGTTGCGCAGAATTTCTTGCCTGAATCAGCGCTTCACGCTCGCTGGCTAATTCTGCTTGAGTTTGATCGTGTTCCTTAAGAATTGCAGCGATTAGTGCAGCAACTGAAAGCGTTAGGGTGCCAAGCAAGGCGCCCGCAAATGCGCGATAGAGAAACTCTTGATCAACTGCTAGACCAAGCATTACTGAAATTTGCCCAATTGCCAATGAGCGACTGATCGCTCCAATCGCAAAGATGATCAGGGTTTTTGCCGGTTTAGGTGCATACGGACCTTTGGGCAAGAAAGCTAGACGCAAGCCCAGCAAGACTAGTGTTGCGAACGCGTGGGCAAGAATGCCAGCTAAGGCCCAACCGATACGTGAAGTTCCATAACGATTGCTATCAAATGCAACTGCGATAAAGATACTGATTGGAAGCGTCCAAATTACAACACGTCTGGTGAAGGCTTCGCTGCTGCCTACTAATCGTAAAGTTTCGCCAATGGTTCTGGCTTTGGTTTGATTAGGCATTTTCTATCGGTAACCCGGCGGCTTCGATGTAAGCACGGGCCGCCGCAGTTCTAGTGCTAACTGTTGGGTCACCTTCGATGCCAGCTGCCGTTAATGTTCTACGAATTAAGTGCTCTACCGCGCGAACAGTTGAATCTCGTTGTTCGGCAATCTCTTGATTCGATAACCCAAGTGCGATACTTCGCAAAACGGAAATCTGTGACTTAGATAAGCCACCAAGTGGTCGGTCTGGATCAAGGTCATGACGAAGTCCTGAATGCACTTCATCGCGCAGAACACTTTCCACAATGTCTGCTAAGACACCTGGTTGAGTAATTGTTTCTTTTCGAATATAGGCAGCACGCTTTGGAATTGCTTTTGAATCTTCGCCGGCAAATCTTGGATCAGGTAAGTGAGTCAGCATCACAATTGCGATGTGTGGCTTTTGTTGCGTGATGTATTCAGCAACATCTATGCCCGTTGGTCCAGTTCCTAATTCAATATCAAGGAGTGCGACATCGGGGTCAAAGTTAAGAACTGCTTGTTTTGCTTCAACAGCATTTGCTGCGACCTCAACATTAAATCCACTGCCACTTAGTCCGTCAGCAATTAATGAACGCAGTAATGGATCATCCTCGACAACTAAAACTTTTCGGGACTCAAAGCTACCGATTGAATCTTTCGCAACCTTCATTGCGGTGACTCGATCAGGCGTCGATTTGATCAGCTACGCCGCGAAGCACTGCAACAAGCTTCTCGGTTTGCTTGTCATCTGGGTAACGCCCACGACGAAGATTTCCGGCATAGCCATCAAGCAGCTTGATGACATCTTCCAAAACGATTGCCATGTCTTCAGCGTCTCTGCGGCCACCCTTTGAAACACTCGGTGGTGCTTCCAGGACGCGCAATGACAATGCCTGCATGCCCTTCTTGCCATCGGCCACGCCAAACTCACAGCGGGTGCCATTCTTTAAAGTTAAGGTTCCAGCTGGGAGTGCGGAGGCATGCAAAAAAACCTCTTCGCCTTCATCCGTTTGAAGGAAGCCGAAGCCCTTCTCGGAATCGTAAAACTTCACTTTGCCTGTAGGCACGGTGTTCTCCTTGCGCTGGTTACTTTATGTGACATTCGTTAAACGATTGCCTTACTCAAGGGTAGATGAAAAGTCCGAATCCACCCAAACCTGCGATTTCTATGCGCTATCAGCGCAGAAAAGCGACAATTCTCAAGTGGCGCTAGGCAACCTAAAGCGCGTAACGTAGCAAGATGAGCACTTCCAAAAAGGCTGAAACAGTCATGCGTCCAAGATCTTTGGCCGATGATTTACGCCAGCGAAGTGACGAGCAACTTGAGGTCTTATTCGCAACGCGTCCAGACCTGCTACATCCAGTTCCAACTGACCTAGGACAGCTTGCAGTTCGGGCAACTACTTCGCCAAGTGTGAGTGCTGCGTTAGATGCACTGAATCATATTGAGCTCAGTGTTTGTGAAGTATTGGCTGCGCTTCCGGATCCTGCCGCTCGCGTTGAAGTTCATGCTGGACTCAAAGGCGCAGTTGGCTACAACGCAAACGTAATTGACTCCGCGATTGATCGGTTGTTATCCAGCGCAATGGTTTGGGGCGATGACGAGGAACTTCATTTAGTTCGCGTAGCTAGAGAATCATTTGGCGCTTACCCATGTGGACTGGCTGCTTCGTTTGCAGATTCACGTCGCAAAGTTCGTGAGTATGGCTCTAAGAAAACTTTGGCTGAGAAGACTTTGGCCAGTGGTCCAGATGAAGTTCGCGACATCATGAATCAACTTTTGTGGGGAACTCCTGCTGGCACAATGCGCCAAGCAAATCGTTCCGTTCGGATCGAAGATGCTAAGTCACCGCTTGAGTGGTTGCTAGCTCATGAGCTAATCGTTCCGGTCAGTGACACATCAGTTGTTGTTCCACGCGAAGTTTCTATTTCATTGCGTAACGGATTGTTGCTAAAGGAAATCAAAACTGACAGTGGTCAACCAGTTTTAAGTTCCGTTGACTTTAAGCGCGTGAACGATACCGGAGCGCATGCTGCACTGGACTTTGTTCGACTTGTTGAAACTCTGCTTGAAACTTGGTCAATTGAACCGCCAGCACAATTGCGTGGTGGTGGACTTGCGATTCGCGATTTAGCGGCAGCAAAAGATTTATTGCGAGTGTCAGAACACTTAACTGCGCTGGTAATTGAAGTTGCTTATGCTTCGGGATTGCTGGCTGCCGATGCAACTGATGGTTGGCTGCCAACCACAGCGTATGACCGTTGGTTAAGTATTGATGATGCCTCGCGTTGGACACTACTTGCCCAAGCTTGGCGCGATATGGCTCGCGCGCCTCACGTAGTTGGCGGCGATGGTGGCGATCGAATTAATTCACTCACTTCATCTGTTGAACGTGGATTCATTAATCCACTTCGCATCTCACTGCTTGACATCTACTTAGGGCTTGATGATGGCGCGACGACAAGTGCGGCGATCATTACAGATCATCTGGATTGGCATCGCCCAAGACGTTCCTCAATGGTTCGTGCTGCTGCCGTTTCTGCAGTGCTTGATGAAGCAGCAACTCTTGGCATTACTGCCCTTGGATCGCTAACTTCCTTTGGTCGCGCAGTGGCTAAGGGTGATGATCCCACCAAGGTTTTGGGTTCCCTGTTACCTAACCCGGTCGACCATGTAATCGTGCAGGCAGATTTAACTGCGTTGGCACCTGGTCGATTGGCTGCAAACCAACGTCGAACTATGGCTGTGATTGCAGATGTTGAATCAACTGGCGCAGCAACTACCTATCGCTTCACCGAAAATTCAATCCGCCGAGCGTTAGATCAAGGTCAATCAGCCAACGACATTATTGAATTCCTAGCTGCCCTTTCCAAGACTCCATTGCCACAACCGCTTACATATCTAATTGAAGATGTTGCCCGCAAACATGGTGTGCTGCGCGTTGGTGTGGCTTCGATTTACCTGCGTTGTGATGACGAGCAATTGGTTGCAACTGTTCAAGCTGATCGACGTCTGGCATCGCTAAAGTTCCGATCCCTGGCACCTGGAATTGTGGTTAGCTCATCCCCTGCTGACATCGTGCTGGAAAAACTTCGCGCTTGTGGTTATGCCCCAGTGGCAGAAAGTGCAGAAGGCGCAGTACTTATTCATCGTCCAGACACCAAGCGCACCTCGGTTCGTGCAACCGCTTCGCCCGTTACTGTGACTGGACCTTCGAGTCGATTGGTTACTGCCGCCGTTAAAGCACTTCGTGCTGGGGAACGAGTTGATGCCAGTAAGCCAGTCTCAACAAATGGCCCACGCAGTACTACTTCGCAAACTCTGACTTTGCTTAACGATGCGTTAGCGCAAGGTAAAGAAGTCTGGATTGGTTATGCCGATAAGGGTGGCATGACGAGTGAACGCATTGTTGAGCCACTAACAATTACTGGTGGATTCTTAACTGCCTTTGATGTGCGAACTAATGAAGTGCGCACCTTTACGATTGCTCGGATTACGGGCGCTGAACTTGCTGAGAACGTTGATGAAGAAGGAACCGCATAATGACTGATGGCCCACTGATCGTTCAAAGCGACAAAACACTTCTTTTAGAGATTGATCATGAGTTGAGCAGTGAATGCCGTCATGCCATCGCGCCATTTGCTGAACTTGAGCGCGCGCCTGAACACATTCACACTTATCGCATCACACCACTTGGTTTGTGGAATGCGCGCGCTGCTATGCATGACGCTGAATCGGTCGTTGATACCTTGCTGAAATATTCTCGCTACCCAGTTCCCCATGCCTTGCTAGTTGATATTGCAGAAACTATGGCGCGTTATGGTCGCTTGCAATTACATATGCATCCAGTTCATGGGCTAGTACTAACGGCAAATGATCGCACCGTACTTGAAGAAATTTTGCATTCAAAGAAAATCACACCACTAGTCGGCAAGCGAATTGATGAAGACACCATCGCAGTTCATGCCAGCGAACGTGGAAACATTAAGCAAGCACTATTAAAGCTTGGTTGGCCAGCAGAGGATTTAGCTGGTTACGTTGATGGTGAAGCGCATCCAATCGCTCTTGCCGAGAATTCTTTTGAACTTCGTACTTACCAACGCGAGGCCGCCGAAGGTTTTTGGCATGGTGGTTCAGGTGTTGTTGTTTTACCTTGTGGTGCGGGAAAAACAATTGTTGGCGCTGCAGCGATGGCCCTTGCTGGCGCAACGACTTTGATTCTGGTTACCAATACTGTTTCAGCCCGTCAGTGGAAAGCTGAATTACTGAAGCGCACCACACTCACCGAAGATGAAATTGGCGAATACTCCGGAGCTCGTAAAGAAATTCGTCCAGTAACTATTGCGACTTACCAAGTAATGACCACTCGTCGCCAAGGTGTTTATGCGCACTTGGAACTCTTCGATGCCCGCGACTGGGGTTTGATCATTTATGACGAAGTTCATTTACTTCCAGCGCCAGTGTTTAGATTCACTGCCGACATTCAAGCTCGCCGTCGTCTTGGACTAACAGCAACGTTAGTTCGCGAAGATGGCATGGAAGGCGAAGTCTTTTCGCTCATCGGTCCAAAGCGATACGACGCACCTTGGAAAGATATCGAAGCCCAGGGTTACATCGCGCCGGCTGATTGCGCCGAAGTTCGCGTAACTCTGCCAGATGCCGAACGTCTTGCTTACGCAATGGCTGAACCAGAAGAGCGTTACCGGCTTGCCAGCACAACTTCATACAAGAACCGCGTAGTTGAGCACCTAGTTAACTTGCATCCGGAAGATCACATCTTGGTGATTGGTCAGTACCTAGATCAACTTGATGAAATCAGTACTCATTTAGGTGTGCCGACAATTACCGGTGCGACGCCAATTAAAGAACGCGAGCGCTTATTCCAATCATTCCGTGAAGGTGAAACTCGAGTTCTTGTAGTTTCCAAAGTTGCTAACTTCTCAGTTGACTTACCTGAAGCTGGTGTGGCAATTCAGATCAGTGGCACGTTTGGTTCTCGGCAAGAAGAAGCCCAGCGCCTAGGTCGAATCCTGCGGCCAAAGGGTGACAAGCGTTCAGCTCACTTCTACACAATCGTTACGCGCGACACTGTGGATGCTGACTTTGCTGCCCATCGCCAGCGATTCCTTGCCGAGCAGGGTTATGCCTACCGAATCCTGGATGCTGACGACCTTTTGTATGGAACCCCTTCATCTGAATAGTTTCTACGTGGGGATTGCCCTGTAATTGCACTGGGATAACGCGAGGCTGTTAATACGATCAAGGCTCACGGGGATGTGGGCTATGAACGATATTGATCTACCAGATGCCGATTCGCCGCGCCCAAATTTGGCCAACATGCCAAGTATGGATGACATGCTCGCGCTCTACGAAAAAGTTTTAGCTGAACTCGATAGCGCTATTTCAACTGCAAAAGACTTCTCTGCTGTGGACACACAATCTAATGCGCGACATGGAAAAGACTTCAGTAACTAATAATTGGCAGCAACTAAGAACGGCCCCGAGAAAATCTCGGGGCCGTTCTGTTTAGTTCTTGTTAGGTATGAACTAGAAGTCCATTCCGCCCATGTCGCCGCCGCCAGCCATTGGTGCAGCCTTTTCAG
>JBIKSW010000029.1:0-6861 GCA_044348415.1 Candidatus Nanopelagicales bacterium | reverse complement strand
CGCCAATGACAACTTCATGTTTGATCGCCGCATCAACTGCTCGCTTCATTGCATCTGGTCCCCCAGCATGGCGACCACAACAAATGTTTGCACTCGATAAGTACGGATAGAGCGCTTCGTCATCCCCAGCTTCTTCAGCTAGGTCTGCATTTAGATCAATAGCCGTTAAGACCACTTCTCGGCCTTCAGCCCATGTTGACCGGCATACTCTGCCCGAATTGGCTCAGACCAACCCTTAAGTAGATCTTGGGAAGGTTTAAACACTTCGATTCCAAGCGGGCGACACACATCGATTGGGTCACGAGCGTCAGGACCCCAAAGCGGAACTGAAAGGTCGCCACCTGGACATGTGGAAAGCGCTGCCAATAAATCAAACTCAGCAAAGAATTCAAAGTAATCACCCTTCTTGGCAGGGCAGGTTTTCATGAAGTATTGGTCATCACTGTTTAATCCAGTGCACTGGAAAACATTTAGTACATCATGAACATCGAATTCCGTTAAACCGTATGGAAGCACAGCGCGCACTAAGTTCGAATGGCAGTGATAGTCAAAATCTTTACCAGTCAGCATTCGGTTTACATATGGATCACAGCGAGTGCCTAACAAGTCATGAAGTCGACCACCTTCGGCATCAACACCGTAATCCTCAAGAGAATCCGCAGTGATGGTTGCCATTGGACGCAAGAATGGCAAAGTTGACCACAGGCGATTGAAGGTCGTTAAGTGAGCCGCGTGTAATTGCTTGGTGCGCGAAGCCCAGAAACGCTCACGTGGATCATTTACGTTCCAAAGATTTAGGTCTGCTACCTGTGGACCTTCGATTGTGGTAATTCGGCAGACATGTCCGGCAGGAATCTTCCAGCCAACTCCACTGCGGATCGGCAGTACTAGAGATTCAACAAGTTCTCGGCCTTTGTCATTGGCAATCGCGCGGTAAAAGTCGCGGTCAACATCGAGCGGTCCACCTTCAGTGGCTTGATAAGCAGCAGCAGTTAAGTCCATGGTCGCAAGATTAACACTCGGGCATGCTTCTGGTTTCGTGATCCGTTAAACACCTGCGAGAATAGAGCGACCCGAAAGGCACTAGCGTGGCTCCCCGTAACTTAATTAACCTCGAGAATGTCTCGCTGTCCTATGGCAAAGGTGCAGTTCTGGATCACGTCTCCCTTGGGCTCGCTGAAGGCGCTCGAATCGGCATTGTCGGCCGCAATGGTGGCGGCAAATCTTCACTGGTAAAGATTTTGGGCGGTCAAGAGACTCCTAATGATGGTCGAGTTTCGATGGCTAATGGCACTCACATGGGCACCTTGTCGCAAATCGATAAGGCAGACCCTAAAGCAACAGTTCGCGACATTGTTTTAGGTGATCAAGCTGACCATGAATGGGCCACCAACTCTAAAGCGCGTGATGTCTTAACGGGACTTTTCGGTGGATTCGGCGAAGCTATTCTGGCTCGCGAGATGGGACCACTATCTGGTGGTGAGCGTCGACGCGTAGCACTTGCAAAACTTTTGATTAGTGATCTTGATGTTTTGCTTCTGGATGAACCTACCAACCACTTGGACGTTGAGGCGGTTACTTGGCTAGCCGAGCACTTGAAAACTCGACGTGGCCTAGCCGTAGCAGTGGTAACCCATGATCGCTGGTTCCTAGATGAAGTAAGTGAAAGTACCTGGGAAGTTATTGATGGAAAAATTGAAGAGTATGACGGTGGATACTCTGCTTATGTCTTAGCCAAAGCTGAGCGCATGCGGCAATCAAGTGTTGAAGAACAAAAGCGAAACATGTTGATCAAGAAAGAATTGGCATGGTTGCGTCGCGGTGCACCGGCACGTACCAGCAAGCCTAAGTTTCGAATTGATGCAGCAAATGAATTGATTGAGAACGAGCCTCCCCCACGTAACAATGTTGAGTTACTTGCATTTGCAAACGCGCGACTGGGCAAGACGGTTTACGAACTTCACAATGCAACCATTCGAGTTGGCGATCGCGATTTGTTTAAAGGTTTGGATTGGAACGTTGGACCTGGCGACCGTATCGGCATCGCAGGAGTTAATGGTGCAGGCAAAACTACTTTGCTGAAGGTCTTAACTGGCCAACTTGAATTAGCCGCTGGCAAACTTGTTACTGGAACGACAGTGAAGCCAGCCTTCTTGTCACAGCACCTGGAAGAACTAAACCCAAAGTGGCGCGTTCTAGAAGCAATCGAACACATTTCAACGCACGTTGAGATTGGTAAAGGTAAGTCCTTAAGTGCTTCTCAGCTCGGTGAGCGCCTTGGTTTTGGCTCAGATGCGCAATGGACGCCAGTTGGCGATCTATCCGGTGGCGAACGCCGTCGATTGCAACTAACTCGCTTGCTCATGGGTGGACCAAACGTTTTGATCCTCGATGAGCCAACCAATGATTTCGATGTTGAAACCTTGGCTGCACTTGAAGATCTGTTGGATAGCTTTGCTGGCACTTTGCTTGTCGTTTCGCACGATAGATACTTCCTAGAGCGCGTTTGTGACACCTTTGTGGGCGTCATGGGCGATGGCTCACTGCGCAATCTTCCTGGTGGCTTAGAAGAGTACCTAAAGCTTCGTAAAGCTCAGCCTGATGAACCAACCGCTTTCACGCAGGATTCATCCGCACCAAAATCCGAATTAACTGCAACTCAAAAGCGGGACTTGCAAAAGGACTTGCAACGAATTGAACGCTCCATTGCAAAGCTGGATGTTTCCATAAAGGAAATCCTTGGTGAGATGGAAACTCATTCTTCAAACTTTGAAAAAGTTGCCACGCTAAATGATGATTTACAACCACTAATCATGGAAAAAGAAGAATTAGAAAATCGCTGGGTGATACTCAGCGAAGATCTCGGTTAAGCGGGAGTTTTTTCGACAGCCTGGCGCATTACTAAAACAACACCAAGTCCAGCGAATGCCATTCCAATCCATCCAACAAGCCCGATTACCTCATTAAATAAGAAGTAAGCCTGGATTGCCGCTACCGGTGGAACCAAGTAGTAAAGACTAGAAACCTTGCTTGCGCTTCCGGTTCGTAGCATTCCGTAAAGTAAAACAATTGATGCGATCGACAGCATCAAAACAATCCAAGTTAGCCCAAAGAAGAACTCTGGCACCCATTGAATGATTTGTTCTTCAGTTGAAAACGAGAGGATTGCAAAGGCAATCGCACTAATTGCATACTGCGCTCCAGTACCACTTAGGAACGGGATCTCACCACCAAGCTTCTTCTGTAGCAAGTAGCCGCCACTAGTTCCGAGCAGTGCAATTACACAAATCACAATTCCTGTGATTGAGGTAGTTGCGGTGTAGTCACCTTGGAAGACTTTAGGCAATAGAAGTAGCGCAATTCCAGCAACACCTAAGAACAGCCCAACAACTTGAACCCATCGCAATCGCTCCCCTAGCAATGGCACTGCAAGCAGTGAGACCAATACTGGTTGGATACTGACGATAACTGCGCTGATCCCTGCCGATACTCCAAGGCTTACCGCGTAAAAAACTCCACCGATGTAGATGACGTGCAAGAGCATGCCAACCGCAAACGATGCTTTGAATTGCTCCCGGTTTAGCTTTAATGGCTGCTTGAAGGCGTACGCGATCGCAAACAGAATTAGCGCCGCTAGGAAGTATCTGATCATCAAGAAAGTGAATGGCTCAGCGTAAGGAACTATGTATTTTGCGCCAACAAATCCAGTGCTCCAAAGGAATACGAATAAAACCGGGGCATAACGTTCAAGTTTTTGTGGCACTTAGTCAGTACCTGCGTCAAATGCTGCTCGATTTAGTCCGGCATCAGAATCATCATTTGAATTAGCTGATGTGATCGCATTTGATTGCCCAGATTTCATGTCGCCAACTAAGCCGAAGGTGCTTGCATCAATCTGGCCTTGGGCTTGGTAGAGCTCAAGTTTGGCGCGAGTGTCAGCAATGTCAAGGTTGCGCATAGTCAACTGCCCGATTCGATCTGTTGGGCCAAATGCCGCGTTTTCAGTGCGCTCCATGGAAAGTTTTTCTGGGTGGTAACTCAATGCTGGGCCGCAGGTATTAATGATTGAGTAATCATCACCGCAACGCAGGCGAATTGTTACTTCCCCAGTTACAGCTGACGCTACCCAGCGCTGCAGAGATTCGCGAAGCATTAGCGCCTGCGGATCAAACCAGCGACCTTCGTAAAGCAATCGACCTAGTCGACGACCTTCCGCATGGTAGTTAGCAATGGTGTCTTCGTTATGAATCGCGCTTAGCAAGCGTTCATAGGCGATAAAGAAAAGTGCCATGCCTGGTGCTTCATAAATTCCACGGCTCTTGGCTTCAATAATTCGATTTTCAATTTGGTCAGTCATACCTAGACCATGACGTCCACCAATTGAGTTAGCTTCTTTCATCAACTCCACAACATCAGTGAATTCTTTGCCGTTAATTGCAACTGGAATTCCTTGGTTGTAAGTAATCGTGACATCTTCGGAAGCAATCTTTACTGACTCGTCCCAGAATCGAACGCCCATGATTGGTTCAACAATTTCTAAAGACGCATCAAGGTTTTCTAAAGACTTAGCTTCGTGGGTAGCGCCAAGGATGTTGGCATCTGTTGAATAGGCCTTTTCAGTGCTGTCGCGATATGGCAAGTTGTTTGCAACTAACCATTCAGACATTTCTTTCCGGCCACCAAGTTCACTAACAAAGTCCGCATCTAGCCAAGGCTTGTAAACCCGAAGGTTTGGATTAGCAAGTAAACCGTAACGATAGAACCGCTCGATGTCATTACCTTTGTAAGTTGATCCATCGCCCCAGATGTCGACATTGTCTTTGAGCATTGCGCGAACCAATAACGTTCCGGTTACTGCGCGTCCCAACGGTGTGGTGTTGAAGTATTGCTTTCCACCAGAACGAATATGAAAGGCGCCACATGCAATCGCGGCTAATCCTTCGTTAACTAAAGCTTCTTTGCAATCAACAAGGCGAGAGATTTCCGCGCCATATTCACCGGCGCGCGCCGGTACCGAGTCAATGTCGGGCTCGTCATACTGGCCCAAGTCAGCAGTGTAGGTGCAAGGAATTGCGCCTTTACTGCGCATCCAAGCCACAGCCACAGAAGTATCTAGGCCACCAGAGAAGGCAATTCCAACTTTTTCGCCAATTGGCAGTGAGGCAAGGACTTTAGACATGTGGAAAGTCTATTGGAGTAACGGGGCTTAATTTCCCTTAGCAGGTGTGGTTCTGCGCATACGTTGATAGAACTTTCCAGGCTGGCTCGTGCTTGGCTGCGGGTCGCCAATGTTCTCGAACCCAATTAGCTCATAAGCCTTAATCGCTGAATAGTTATCCACCCAAACGCCCAATCCCTGTTCGCTCCACGGCTTAACATCAATTTGCGAATCCACATACTCAATCAAAGCCCGCATCACACCTTTGCCGCGTGCTTCAGGGCGCACCCAGCAACCCCTGATCCAGCAGCTTGCAGCAAAATCTTCATCAACCTGGTCAACGAACATAATTCCGATATCGCCTGATTTGTCACTTGCTAAAACAAAATCGGATTTGCTCAGCCGTGCTCGCCAGAATCTCTCTGGCCGAATGGATTCTGTTTCAAATTTGGCGCCAAATGCTTCCGGGTTTGCTTGCAAAGATGCGAGCCGAATTTCCCGAACTCGCTCCCAGTCATCTGGACCAAAAGGTGCGACTTGAATCTTTGAAGTCATGACCTAGCTGGTGACGAGGTTTGGAGCCTGTGCACCAGCAAGGATTGCTAATGCATTTGTCGCTGCTATGTCTGCCATGGCTGCACGCGTTTCAACAGTTGCAGATCCCAAGTGTGGAATAAGCACTGCATTATCAAGTTCAAGCAAACCCGGATTAACTGCTGGTTCGTTTTCAAATACATCCAGCCCGGCGCCAGCAATCTGCCCTGACTTAAGTGCATCAACTAGAGCTTGCTCATGAACGATTGGACCACGTGCGGTATTGATCAAGAACGCAGTCTTCTTCATACGAGCAAACTGATTCTCGCTCATTAAGTGATGTGTTGCTGGTGAGTAAGGGCAGTGCAGTGAAAGTACGTCGCTGGATTCAATTAGTTCATCCATAGACATGTACTTAGCATCAAGCTCTTTAACTACATTGTCTTCAAGTGGTGACCGACGCGTGTAAGCAATGTTCATGCCAAAAGCCTTTGCACGTCGCGCGGTTGCAATACCAATCTGACCCATACCAACAATGCCAAGTTGGCGACCTTGAAGGCCCATGCCAAGCATGTAGAACATTCCCCACTGCCATGGTTCTTGAGCGCGTATAACTCGCTCCCCTTCACCCAGGCGACGAGTTGCCATCAATATAAGCGACATTGCGATGTCGGCTGTGGCTTCAGTCAATACACCTGGAGTGTTTGTAACAAGCACGCCACGCTTTTCGCATGCTGGCACATCAATGTTGTTGTAACCTACGGCAACATTTGAAACTGACTTCAGTTGCGGTCCAGCCGCATCCAGAAGCTCGTCATCGATCTTTTCGGTCAACAATGAAACAATCGCATCTGCGCCAGCAACCACAGTTAAGAGTTCGGCGCGAGAAATTGCATCGTCTTTTTCCCAAGCAGTTACTTCGTGCTCAGCCTTAAGTCGCTCAAGACCACCGGATGGAATCTTGCCAGTTACAACAACGCGAGCCATCTATTCAGCGATCCATTCACCCATGAACTTAAGACCATCAGAAATGTCACTGTTATCAATGCCAGAGAAAGCTAAGCGGATGTACTGCTCTTTTTCGCCTGGCTGCGGACGACCAAAGTGACGACGAGTACAGAACGATACGCCAGTTGCATGAAGCGCCTGCTGTGCGAAGTCACCAAGGT
>JBIKSW010000028.1:0-6927 GCA_044348415.1 Candidatus Nanopelagicales bacterium | reverse complement strand
GACTGGGTGTAATTCCGAATCCGCTCAAAACCATCAAAAACTTCTACATACGATGTTGGCAGTGGCGAGATTGCAAGACGAATACTGTTAGGCGCCCGATAATCCGGAATCACTTTCATATCATCGCGTAAACCTCGTGCAATTTGGGCAGCCTCTGGATGATAGATGCTGATATGCCCGCCACGAAGTTTGGAATCTCGGGGCGTAACTAGTTCATATCCGAGTGGAACTAACCACTGATCAAATAGTTCGATCATCATGTCTGTGCCCTTTGAGGCTTTGGCATTGATCTGAGCGATCGTTGCATCCTCGATCATGCCAAAGCCTTCGTCAATACAAAGCAATCCAATGATTGATGGGCTCGCAATTTGGAATCCGCGCATACCTTCAATTTGATCGAACTTAGATCCCATTAAGAATTGATTACGTTGCGCAAACCAACCTTGAATCGGCATTTGCAACTCTGATTGAATCCGCTTGCTGACATACAGCCAAGCAGGGGAGCCCGGTCCAGAGTTTCCATACTTATATGTGCAACCAACAGCTAGGTCTACGTCGTCACGATCAAACTGCATATCAACTGCGCCAACTGCATGACTTGCATCCCAAACCATTAAGGCACCACTAGTACGTACTAGATCAGTTAGTTCTTTGATGTTATGAAGAGCACCCGATCGATATGCAACAACGGAAAGGGTTACAAGTGCCACGTCGTCATTGAGGTATGGATTGAGAATTTCGGGTGTAACTAATTCGTCACTAAAGGTTTCGCCAGTTGAATGCTCTTTTAGGTCATTTGGAATCACCACAAGATTTAGGTCAAGCTCTTCGGCAATTCCTTGCATGATGTAGCGATCAGTAGGGAAGTTCGCTTCATCTGTGATGATCGTTTTGCGTCCTGGTCGCGCTGAAATTGCAGCCCGAACTAGGCGATAAAAGTTAACACTCGTGGTGTCCATGGCAAGTGTTTGCCCAGCGGCTGCGCCAAGTGCTGATCGCCCAATTAAGTCGCCAGTAGTTTCTGCCTTATCGATCCATTCGCCCCAACCATCTACGATCTTGGTTCCCCAACCTTCGATCAAGAATTTGTTGATGGTTTCGACCGTTGCTTTAGGTAAGCGGCCAAGTGAATTGCCGTCCAAGTAGCAAACTTCTGGATCAGTAAACACGAAGCGGTCTCGGTACTTTGCCAGCGGATCATTGGCATCTAGATCAAGGGCAGCTTGGCGGGTAAGCATGAAACTTAGGCTATTCCTATGGGTCAGTTTCCTTAAACTTGAGCCGATTAACTGGCGTTTTGTAGGAATCCCCGAAAACTGGCAGAATCAAGGGGTTGGTCGGTTCACGTAAGGCATCCGAGCCCACGACCCGATCACAGTATTAATAAGGAGAAATCCGTGCAGACTGGCATTCATCCAGAGTACGTAGACACCACAGTTACTTGTGGTTGCGGAAATACATTCACAACTCGCAGCACCCAGAAGAGTGGAACTATCCACGCTGACGTTTGCAGCGCTTGCCACCCGTTCTACACCGGCAAGCAGAAGATTCTTGATACCGGTGGCCGTGTTGCCAAGTTCGAGAAGCGCTTCGGTAAGCAGTCCTAGCTTTCTAAATGAGGTGTTGTCGTTATCTTCGGATGATGACAGCGCCTCATTTTTTATCTCTACATAACATTTAGTCAAGACTTACTTAAGGACATCTGATGGCACAAGACTTCAACAAGGTTGAAGCAATGGTTACCGAGCTAGATGAACTCGAGGTCAAACTCAGCGATCCTGCAACGCACAGCAATCCGAACGAAGCGCGCCGGATTGGTAAGCGTCACGCTGAACTAAAGCCAGTAGTCGCTAAGTATCGCGAGTGGATCCAACTTCGTGAAGACGAAATTGCTGCGCGCGAAATGGGCGAAGAGGATGCTGCGTTTTTAGCAGAAGCCGAAACTATGGCGATCGCGCGCGAAGTTGCCGCCGAGAAACTTCAAGAGATGTTGATTCCGCGCGATCCAATGGATGGCAATGATGTCATTCTAGAAATTAAGGCTGGTGCTGGTGGAGAAGAGTCTGCGTTATTTGCAGGCGACTTAATGCGCATGTATTTGAAGTTTGCTGAAAAGCGCGGTTGGGCAACGCAGGTTCTTGAAGCCGAAGAATCCGACATGGGTGGCTACAAAGACATTGCGATCGCTGTTAAATCAAAGGGCGTTGTGCCGCCAGAGGATGCGCCGTTTGCAAATCTAAAGTTTGAAGGCGGCGTTCACCGCGTGCAGCGAGTGCCAGTAACGGAATCTCAGGGACGCATTCACACTTCAGCTGCCGGAGTACTCGTACTTCCGGAAGCTGAAGAAGTCGATGTAACGATTGATCCAAACGATTTGCGGATTGACGTATTCCGTTCATCGGGACCAGGTGGCCAGAGCGTTAACACCACAGACTCGGCAGTTCGTATCACACACGTTCCGACTGGAATTGTGGTTTCTTGTCAGAACGAAAAATCACAGCTTCAGAATAAGGAGTCTGCGATGCGTATTCTTCGTGCTCGTATGTTGGCAGCTGCCCAAGAAGCAGCAATGGCTGCAGCTTCTGATGCTCGCAAGAGCCAAGTGCGCACAGTTGATCGATCCGAACGTATCCGTACTTATAACTTTCCGGAAAACCGGTTAGCCGATCACCGCGTTGGGTTCAAGAGCAATAATCTTGACGCAGTAATGAACGGTGACTTGGATCCAGTTATCGGTGCCTGCATCGAGGCTGACACCAAGGAACGCTTAGCAACGCTAGGTGACTAATCTCTTATGACTCACGACGTCAAAGCAACAATCAGCAAAGCCATAAGTCTTTTAACCGAGGCAAAGGTATCCAGCCCGCAGGTAGATGCGGAGTTGCTGCTTGCTCATGTTGTTGGCGTAGCGAGATCACAACTAATCACTATCAACCAGATTTCTGAAGAACAGCTTTCCGATTTTGAAGATTTAGTTGCCCGTCGCGCTAATCGAGTTCCACTCCAACACTTAACGGGTATTGCATATTTCCGGCACTTGGAGCTAGCAGTTGGCCCTGGCGTTTTTGTGCCAAGGCCAGAAACCGAACTTTTAGTAGATGCAGCGATTGCGCATCTGAAGAAGAGTCCAGCGCCACGTAACGCGGTTGATTTGTGTTCAGGCAGCGGGGCAATCGCGCTATCAATTGCGTTAGAAGTGCCGGGAACGATTGTGCTAGCCGTTGAGCTTTCCGATGATGCGGTTAAGTGGTTAGCCCACAATATTGTTGATCATGCTGCGCAACTTGAGGCGGTAGGTTCGCACGTATACATTCACCATGGAAATGCAGGGGACAGAACTTTGCTAGCCGACATGGTTGGTGAAATTGATGCCGTCGTGACCAACCCGCCATACATTCCAAGTGACATGATTCCGCGCGATCCCGAAGCCCGAGACCACGATCCAGCTATCGCACTTTTTAGCGGTCAAGATGGTCTTGATGTTGCGCGAGAAGTTGTAGTTGTCGCGGCAGATCTTTTAAAGCCTGGTGGGTTCTTTGGCATGGAGCATGCAGACGTGCAAGGCGAAACCGTGCCTGCGCTTTTTGATGCCATGCCAAATACCTGGACGAACGTAAAAGACAATTTGGATTACAACAAACTTCCTAGATTTACCACAGCAGTTAGGTCTACTGAAGTTGGCGTGGGAAGATAGTCACATGTCACAGGTATTGAAGGTAGACGGGCAAACTTCCGAATCGGAAGTGCAGCTAGCTGTTGAAGCTGCAATTGCCGCAGTGAAGAATGGTGGCCTTGCAGTAATTCCAACTGATACTTCATATGCCGTAATTTGTGATGCCTTCAATATCGGTGCCATTACTAAATTACGAATTGCAAAGAATCAGAATTCAGATATTGCATTACCAATTGCTGCAGCATCAATTGAAACCATTAGAGGCGTGGCAAACTTTTCTACTATTGCTAATGATTTAGCAAGCGCGCTTTGGCCTGGACCGCTGACAGTACTAACTGCTGCGCAAAGTTCGTTGTCGTGGAAAATTGGTCAGGCTGGATCTGCATTGGCCGTTCGGGTCCCACATCATGAAGTTGCTCAAGCAGTCCTATTCGGAATTGGGCCCACAGTAATGACCGGTGCGCAACTGGCTGGTCAAGCTGCGGTCCAGACTGTGGAACAGGCACAAGAAGCATTATTAGATGTGGTTGACGTGTATTTAGACGGTGGGCCACTAAGTCCAAGAATTTCAACAGTAATTGATGCAACAACAGATCATATTCGCCTGATTCGTAAGGGTGAGCTGACCTTGGCTCAAGTTCGTGAAGTCATGCCAATCGTTATTGACGCAACTGCGTCTTAAGCTGCAAGCCCCTACAATTAAGAAATCGCGCGGGCGGTCGTAACGTTAAAGGTGAAAATCATGAGCAATACTTTCTTTGGATCTGACTTCGATGAGTTGAATGCAACCGATCCGGAAATTGCAAAAGTTCTTTTAGATGAACTAACTCGTTTGCGCACTGGCATCCAGTTGATTGCCTCCGAGAATTACACTTCACCTGCAGTTTTGACCGCACTTGGTTCGACTTTGAGCAACAAGTACGCCGAAGGTTACCCAGGAAAGCGTTACTACGGTGGTTGTGAAGTCGTTGACGTTGCCGAGACTATCGGTATTGAGCGCGCTAAATCATTATTCGACGCGGACCATGCAAACTTGCAACCACACTCAGGCGCGAGTGCGAACATTGCAGTCTTCGGCGCATTCCTGCAGCCAGGTGACACCTACCTAGCGATGGCGCTTCCACATGGCGGCCACTTAACTCATGGCGCTGGCGTTTCTTATTCTGGCAAGTGGTTCAACCCGGTTCACTATGGCGTTGCCGAGGGTTCTGAAAATATTGACTACGACCAACTCCGCGCTCTAGCTCGCGAACACAAGCCAAAGATGATCATCGCTGGTGGTTCTGCAATCCCACGTCTGATTGACTTCAAGGCAATTCGCGAAATTGCAGATGAAGTTGGCGCGATCATGCACGTTGATGCTGCGCACTTCATCGGACTTGTAGCAGGTAAGGCAATCCCATCACCAGTTCCTTACGCAGACGTTGTCACCTTCACAACGCACAAAGTTTTGCGTGGCCCTCGTTCGGGAATGATTTTGTGCAAGGAAGAACACGCCGCAAAGATTGATAAGGCTGTATTCCCAATGATGCAGGGCGGGCCAATGATGCACGTTATCGCGGCGAAGGCTGTTGCCCTTAAGGAATGCGCAACCCCTGCATATCAAAAGTATGCAAAGGATGTCATTGTTAATGCTCAAGCTTTAACTGCTGGCCTAGCCGCTGAAGGTATGCGTCCAGTTACTGGCGGTACTGATACTCATCTTGCGCTACTTGACCTTCAAGGTATCGACGTCTCAGGTAAAGATGCTGAGCAGCGCGCTGGTGATTCCGGAATTGTTTTGAATAAGAACTCAATTCCTTATGATCCAAAACCAGCTGCAGTTACTTCAGGTGTTCGGGTTGGCACTCCATCACTTACAACGCAAGGTATGGGCGTGCCAGAAATGGCTACTATTGCCAGCATGATTGGTCGCGCTGTTAAGTCAGATAACCCTGCTGTACATGCGGAAATCAAGGCAGAAGTACTAGATCTGACTGCAAAGTTCCCGGCGTACCCACGTCCGTAACTAGATCTGGGGTCTAACCTTTATCTATGCGTGAGTATTTATTGTGTTTGGCAGCTGCCGCTGCCGTCACATATCTACTTACTCCAACGGCCCGAGCTTTAGCTATTCGCTATGGCGCAATGGCAGACGTTAGGGATCGTGACGTTCACATCTTCCCAACACCTCGTTGGGGTGGCCTTGCAATGTTGGCAGGTCTTGGGGTCGCCATAATCTTGGCAAGTCAATTGCCTCTGATGTCGACAATATTCAACGATCGTCGACAGATCTACGCTTTAATCCTTGGCTGCCTAATCATCGTTGCCTTGGGTGTTATCGATGACAAGTTTGGCTTGGACGCACCAACAAAACTTGTCGGCCAAATCTTGGCTGCTGGAACTATGGCCATGCAGGGCGTGACTTTAGTTTGGCTACCTATTCGTGGCACTTTCATTCTTGATCCAACAACTTCAGTACTGCTTACCGTTTTAGTTGTCTTGGTCAGTATCAACGCAGTAAACATGGTGGATGGATTAGATGGCCTAGCTGCGAGCATTGTTTTGGTTGGCGCTGGCGCATTCTTTGCCTATTCATATTTCCTATCGGTTGCCAATGGTTATCAGCGCGCTGCATTAGCCACATTGGTATCTGCATCATTAATTGGAATGTGCGCGGGATTCCTGCCGCACAACTGGTATCGAGCAAGAGTATTCATGGGGGATACCGGGTCGATGCTAATCGGACTTTTGATGGCTGCTTCTTCAATCATGCTTACTGGCCAGGTTGATCCAGGTGGATTAAGTGGTGGGACTTTGTTGCCAGCATTCCTGCCAATCGTTTTGCCACTTTCAATTTTGGCCGTGCCACTGCTTGATCTAGTACTGGCGGTAGTGCGTCGTACTCGAAAAGGTCGCTCTCCGTTTGCGCCTGACAAAGAGCATCTGCATCATCGACTGCTTAAGTTGGGCCATGGTCAAGAGCGAGCGGTATTAATCATGACCGCCTTCACTGGGTTGCTAGCTTTTGGCGCAGTAAGTACTGCATTTGTTCCGGTTTGGATTACTGGATTAGGGGCAGGATTAGGTGTGGTCGCACTTGCCAGTTGGGTGCTAAACCCACCAAGAACCCGAACAAGAGCAAGAACTCGATCTGCAATCAATTAGGTACCGCCAATAACTACCCAGTTACTAAATGAGAGACTTACCGCTATGACAAGCCAACGACTTATTCTTCGAGCCGCCTTACCTACTTTGGTAGTGGGAACGCTAGC
>JBIKSW010000027.1:0-6983 GCA_044348415.1 Candidatus Nanopelagicales bacterium | reverse complement strand
TGAACCAAGTCCGCCTGCGAGGGAAATGATTAAGCCAACGATTAGCGGTTGCACACCTGATGTCGGACTAACAAAGAAGATTTGTCCCAGCAAGACCGAAGCTAGGCCCGCGAGTGCGCCACTTATTGCAAGCGCGATCATTCCAGTAGTTCGAACTGAAACACCAACCATGTTTGCACCAAGTGGGTTCATCATCATGGCTCGCATTTGAAGTCCACGACGACTTCGTCTCATCCAAAGTGTCACAATAAGGAGTACGACCGTTGCAACCACTATCGTTCCAACTTGGCCGTAGGCAATACTGAAGTCGCCAATCTTGAATCGTTTGATGCCAAAGATTTGCGGAAGTGGTTTGCTTTGTGGACCAAAGATCAGCATGAAGATTTGAGTACCAATGATGCTGATAGCTAAAGTTGCAATCAATCCACGAACTGGGAAATTTACTCGATCGTGAAGTGGTAAAAATGCCAGTCCACCAACTATCAATCCGGCAATCGCTGATCCAATCATGCCAAGCAATACCACGCCTAGCGAGAGCAGTACGCCGTCACGAATGCTGAAATTCTTTGCCATGTATTGCGCGAACAAAAAAGCCACATAGCCACCAAAAGTAAAAACAAATCCTTGTGCCAGATTTAACATTCCTACGCTGGACCAAGTGAGTGAAATTCCTACAGCTACTAGCCCATACATGGAGGCAAGGACTAACCCACTTGCGATTAACTCAATCATTACATCTCCGCTGCCGGAGGGATGTCGCCAAAAGCTTCGCCAACATCTTCCTTAAGTTCGCCTGCGTGCATTCCTAAAATGCGATCACATCTACCAGATAACAAAGGCAAGTTTTGTTCTGCAATTAACATTGCGCCATCGCCTAAATCAATTTTGCAAAGGGCATCAACTAAGCCAATAGAAATTTTTGGTGCAAGACCGAGGGACGGCTCATCAACCAGGTAAAGTTTTGCGTCTGCCATGAGCGCGCGACCTACTGAAACCATTCGCCGCTCTCCACCAGAAAGTGTGCCTGCTGATTGCTTCAATCTCGTGCGTAGTGGTGGAAAGACTTCTAAAATCGCATCCCGCCTCTGTTTGCGAGTTTTCCATGCACCTTCGGTGTAAGCACCACTAGCCAAATTCTCTTCAACGGTAAGTCCGGGGAATATCGCATCTCCCTGCGGTGCAATTGCGATTCCAGAGCGAACAATCTTTGGAGTGTTGCGTCCAACACCGTGGGATCTGCGACCGCCAATTTGTTGACCCATGAACTCAATTGAGCCGTCTTGCCAACCAGTCATTCCGACAATTGTGCTGATCAGTGTGGTTTTGCCATGACCATTTAGGCCAACAAGTCCAATTCGTTCGCCAGGATCAATTGTGAAGTTCAGCCCATGAATTACTCGCATGGTGCCATACCCGGAAGAAACTTCACGCATTTCAAGAAGACTCATACCTATGCACCTACTGCACTTTCAATTGGGACATCGAAATATGCAGCTCGAACGGCTGGTTGCTTGAATACCGAATCAGGCGGACCTTCTGCAATGATTTCGCCAACATCTAAAACGAGTACGCGCGAAGCGACCATGGCAAGCAGCTCTAAACGATGTTCGATCAAGAGAACAGAGATTCCATATTCTTGAGCTAGTTTTCTGACTATCAAATCGATCTCATCAATTTCGGAGCCAGTTAACCCTGAAGCTGGTTCATCGAGCAAAACAATTTTTGGTTCTCTTGCTAGTAAGCAGGCAAGCATTAACTTGCGTCGTTCGAGGGTTTCTAGTCCCCCTGTTGGAGTATTCATGGGTGCATTGAGGTGAACGAATTCAGCAACCCACTCCATTCTTAGGCGACTTGGTTTTGGGTCGAAAGCCTTGCGAGCGGCTTTCAAAGTTTCACCAACAGTAAGTGTGGCTGGCACAACGGGACGTTGAAAAGTTCTTACTAGACCTAACTTGACTCTCTCTTGCATTGGAAGAGAGGTGATGTCGATGCCATTAAGTTCGACTTTGCCTTGGTGATTTAAATTTCGACCAGATAAAACTTCAAAAAGGCTGGTCTTGCCGGCCCCATTGGGACCGGCAAGACCAACTACTTCTGCTTGACCAACACTCAAGTTCACATCACTAAGGATCTGACGACCACCTAGTTCAAGTGCAATGTTGGAACAAGCTAGTACTTGCATTTAACTACTGCATCCAAGCTGGCTTGACGAATGCTGCCTCAGCATCGCCTTCAGGTGCGATTGTCGTGTGACGGCCGCCCTGAACTTGGTAGAAGTAGTGAGTTACACCCTTGGCAGGATCTGTTTCTACTGTTGGGTAGATAGGCACTGACTGGTTGGAGAAGTCCAAGTGTCCGGTCACACCATCATATGGATTTGCCTTGATGTATTCGTTGACGGCAGCAAAGTCTGCTGGATCAGCGTTCTTCCAGGCATTAGCCAATACATGGACTGTGTCGTAGCACCATCCGGTGTAGACCATACCCATGGACACATCGTCTACTCCAAACTTGGCTTGGTAAGCAGCGCGGAACTTCTTATCCTGATCGGAGGTGTTTCCAACACCAATCACAGTTCCCCATACGAATCCTTCAGCTGCGGCGCCTGCAATCTGCAAGAACTCTGGCTGTGATGGTCCGTACTGCAAGTAAACGAGTGAATCTGCTACTGGATCTCCAGCAAATTGCTGTGAGAAGGAAGCAAGTTCTGCACCAATCCAGTGATCAACCATAATTGCGCCAGCAGGATTAGCCTGCAACTTAGCAATTACTGGACCCCAGTCTTTTGTGCCTGCAGTGATGTCAATGATCTGACCAAGTTCCCACTTGCCACCTGATGCAGCAATTGCAGCTTCAGTAGCGTCAGCGATGTTCTTGTTGTAAGCAGTGTCACCACGGATGATGTCTACCTTGTTGTTGCTAGGTGTCCATGAACCGCTGTCAGCAAGCTGAGTTAGGAAGGTTACGAAGCCTGAGCCGTAGTAAGTCTCAGCTGGATCAGTGAAGTAGTTTCCATACTTAACTGTGTCGGCCTGAGCTAACTTGATGGCATCGATGTTGGTGTCACCACTCATGTAAGGTGCGCCATAAGCTGCTGCAGCATCAAGTGCTGGCGGCGGAATAATGACGAACGCAGACTGAATTGCAGAAACCTTCTCAGCAGCTAGCTTTTGGAAAGCGGCTGTAATGCCTTCTGGAGTCAGAATGTCGATATCAGTAACGCTTAGCTCCAATGGACGACCATTGACTCCACCAGCATTGTTGATTTCTTCGATTGCTAGATCAGTTCCATTCCAGCAATCTTTGTGGTCCGCAATACCTGCCGGGCCAGACTGTGCAAATGGTGCACCGATAACAATCGGTTCACCGGTTGGTGCAGCGGCTGTTGCGGCGCCGGTTGCTGAGGAATCCCCAGAACCACCACCACAAGCAGCAAGTAATGCTGCGGCGGCTGCCAAACTGGCAACCCTTATTGATGTCTTGGATCGAATCACTTTCGTCCTCCACGCATGACAGGGAGCGCGGGACCGCGCTCAATTGGGTCAATAGTGCTCTTTTTCTGATAAGTCCGTTATCCGTCAAATGGCGGATTTACAAAGGCCAAAACTTGCTGAGTCCAAAAAAGCCCAGAATTCAGGGGTTTATCCAGGAAGGTATTTGGCAACGATTTGATTACGGCCAATGATTAGGTTCCGAATAACCCATACAAGAATCCTTTAATTCTGGCACTATTTCGGTATGTCAACCCCTTCGCTCACTCAGGCCATGGATGTGGTTGGCCGTGTCGCTGCTGCCGCATCAGAGCAAGGACCTCAAGCGGCTCGGGCCAATGCAGTTTTTGAAGAACTACGCAAGATAATTCCATTCGAGGCAGCCGAGATAAACACTTTGCACCCGATAACAGGTGAAGTTACCCCACTGGCAAGCGTTGGATATGAATCTAATGTATTGGATCACCTTCATAGCAAGAGATTTACCGAATTGATGCAGGCCCTTGCACTTCCCACTACTGGTCGCCCAGTTCGAATGAAAGATTTACCCGGTGATCCATTTGATAACTGGGCCGTGGGAGATGTTTTAGTTCCTGCTGGATATAGCGAAGGTTTAACCATGTGCCTTCGAACCACTGATGGCAGAGTCACCGGCGTCATTAATCTTTCAACTACATCGTCTGAACACCCTTCAGATATCGCGCGGGATGCAATCAGCAGTCTGTGCGGTGTCTTGGCAAATATGGTCGATCAAACTCAATCAGGAAAATTTCTATCCATGTTGATTGGTTCTGGACAGACAGCTGTTGGCATCAGTCCCGATGGAAATCCAATCGCAATTCCTGGATTAAACGATCATGACTTGTTTAAGCCTGGTAGTGAATTGATCTCCTACGCACATCAAAATGCAAGTATGAATTCCTGGAGTTCATTTATTTGGCCACAAAATCCAGATGATGACATGTTTAGAATCCGCGTAATGCCGTGTAGAGGTGAGAACCAACCGATGTCAGCAGTCATCTCACTGGATGTCGCAGATGTTGGCCCATTGACACATCGTGAACTTGAAGTATTAACACTTGCAGCCAATGGACTATCCAACTTAGAGATTGGTGCAGCACTACAGATCAGTTCCCGCACCGTTGGATCTCATATTGAACATATTCTGGATAAGTTAGGTGCGCCAAATCGCGCAGCAGCAGCTGCCAGAGCAATCACTGAGGGATTGATTCTTGGCCAAGTAAAGAGATTCGACTAATCCTTACAAAGCGTGGGTCGCTACTACTTGAGAAATACGATCTGCTTGAGCAGCTGAAAGTTTCTGATCTGGCAAATTCTCAAAGGCATGTCCATACGGATCATTCATGCCAGTTTTGATACCAGACATCTCCTCAAGAACTGCAAGCCCACAATAAGGTACATAAACCGGAGAGTATCCACCTTCATGCGTCATCATGACTCGACCCGAGCAAACTTCATCTGCTAGTAAAAGTATCTTCTTGGTTAGCTCGCTATAGCCAGCAGCAGTTAGCAGCATCTGGGCAAGTGGATCGAATGCACTTGAATCAAAACCAGAAGTGATCACGATTACATCAGGATTAAATCGACGAATCGCTGGCAAAACTACTCTGTCAAATGCCGAGCTGTACGCACCTATTCCCGAGCCAGCAGGTAGCGGAATGTTGATTACTGATCCGGCAGCCAATCCATCGCCAATCTCATCAACTAATCCACTGTTTGCTGGATAAAGATTGTCTTGATGAATAGAAATGCATAACACATCTGGATCTGAGAAATAAATATCTTGAGTTCCATTACCGTGGTGTACATCCCAATCCACAATTGCAACTCGTTGTATACCCATGGTTGCGCGTACATTCTCAATTGCAATTGCTGCGTTTGCAAATATGCAGTAACCCATTCCCATTGACGCAATTGCATGATGTCCCGGTGGGCGCACTAACGCATAGGCATTGTTAACTTCGCCAGAAACTACAGCCCGTAGCGCTGCAATTGCTCCACCTGCAGCTAGAGCGGCAATTTCAAATCCACCAGAGCCAAATGGCGAATCGCCATCTCCCGCATCGCCACCTTTAGGATTTAGACTTTCTAGCTTGATTCGATCCAGATGCTCTTGGGTATGAACCCGCAATAGGTCTATTTCTGTGGCTGGAATCGCAGGAATTCGAACCAAGTCTTTGGCTAGGCCTGAGACTTCAACTAAGGAAGCGAATCGAACTTTTGTTTCCGGACTTTCAAAGTGTTGATATGGCTGAACTATGGAACTTGAAGGAATTTGCCCAGTGTTAGAGCCGGTGCTGTGCCAGCCATAGAGCTCTTCCCAAACAAATCCAGTCGCCATGTCTTTGACTTTACAACTTGAGCCAGAGATTAACTGTCGAATTCTATGCAAAACTTTCAAGTACATATTTAGTGTCAACAACTGTGGCAAATTCACCATTCAAATTGGCGCCCGTCATCCGCATCACGTCATCCGCACAAATTACTTCACCATTTACATCGGTCATGTCATATGCGCGAGTTGCGTCTAAAACAAAGGTCACCAGGTATCCAAGGTTTCCTGCCATGCGTGCAGTTGTCTCACAGCAATGATTTGTTGTGATTCCACAGATCACTAAATCTTGATAATCATGAGACTGGAGCCATTCATGAAGGTCAGGCGTGCCATAGAAGGCTGAATTTACCGATTTAGATATCAATAAATCGTGTTTACCTAAAATTCCCGATTGAAGGGCATTGCCGGGACTACCTGGAGCAAGCTTTGAATTTGGGCTTACGGAATCATGGCGAACCAAAACTATAGGACCTTCTTTTGTTCGCCATAAGTCAAGAAGCGCACCGATATTTTGTTCACACTTTGGATTGGTGCTATTTCCCCATGCTGGATCCAGGAATCCATCTTGCACATCTATAACAATGAGTACTGGCAATTGCTTCATGTCAACAACTTTAACTGTCGAATCCCATACCGAATCGATCTAGGGTGCGAAGCCAAATGTTTCGCTTACCTTGATTGCGATCTGCTTTATCCAGAGACCAGCGCGTGAAGTTGATTCCAGCTGACTTAAATGGCTCAGGTGGAAATGGGATTGGCAAAGTGTTCACCATCTCAAGCTTTCGACGATCAGTGTCGCGATCCAATAACTTGTCGATGGATACTTGAGCGCCAAACCGCGAGGCTCCGACACCAAGTCCGGTGTATCCGGCAACGTAAACAACTTTGTCATTCATTGCGCTTCCCCAGAATGCACTAAAGCGAGTGCAAGTATCAATCGCACCGCTCCAGCCATATTCAAATCGCAGGCCTTCAAGTTGCGGGAATGTGGAAAAGAAATGAGTAGCTAACTTTGGCCAAGACTTTGTTGAGTGTTCATGCTGAACTCCAAAGCCACTGCGGAAATGATAAGTCGCGTCATAACCACCCCAGAGAATTCGACCATCGGCAGTTGGTCGGTAGTAATGGAATTGATT